>NZ_CAWPRX010000081.1:0-12178 GCF_963890365.1 Tychonema sp. LEGE 07196
CCCCAATCCCCAATTCCCAATCCCCAATGCCCTATGCCCAATTCCCAATCTAAAATCTAAAATCTAAAATCTAAAATCGCATGACTCCCACCTTATTCGGCCGCTGGCAAACTCGCTTACTGCTATTTGCAACCGTAGGTGTTTTAGTAACACTGCCCTTTTTTATGGGTTTAATGACAACCAAATCCGGCTCAATCTTTTTCTTGATTTTAGGCTATCTAGCAATTTTTGGCCTCGGCTGGGATGCCTTATATATCTATATCCAGCAGTTTCGCTGGGATCGAGATTGGCCCGGTGTATTTCAATTGCTTGCCGGGATTTGGGAAGCGCTTTTTGTGTTATTTTTAATCAAGATTATTGGTTTGCCGGGAATACCTGCCCAAGATTTTGACTTGGGAGCTTTTGCACTGCATTATAGTTTAGTGTGGCTGGCTATTTATCTGGCATCGCAAACACTAATGCGGATTTTTTTTCCCTACTGGCGTTTTCGAGGCGGCCAGTGGTTTTAAGCATAGATTTGAGTTGCGTATTTTTTTGATTTGAAGTAAAACCGCAGATATCAGGCAGATTAACTTTTCCATATCAGGCAGAATTTGGTAGCGCATACCGGCAAGGAAAAGTCTATTTGGGGCCAGCCGAAGGTACACGCTCAACTGAATTTATAGTAATCCGAAATCAGGGTTTGAGACACTGTTTATTTTTGAGTCGGCGCAGGCCGACTTTGTGTGACAAGGAGCGGTTTCAACCGCCGAGCGATAAAAGGGATAACAAACCCGAATTTATAGTAAGCTTATTTTAAAATGAATGGGATGATTCAATGCACCCTGCTCCTTGTATATTTTCGTTTTTTTCCGGTTCGGGATTCCTTGACCTCGGTTTTGAATTAAGCGGCTTTAATGTAGTGTATGTCAATGAAATTTTCCCGCCTTTTATGCAAGCATACCGCTACTCTCGCCAGTGTCTAAATTTGCCGCAGCCAGAATACGGACACTGCGAAGGAGAGGAAGCAGATGT
Source organism: Tychonema sp. LEGE 07196 (assembly GCF_963890365.1). NCBI lineage: Bacteria > Bacillati > Cyanobacteriota > Cyanophyceae > Oscillatoriales > Microcoleaceae > Tychonema > Tychonema sp. LEGE 07196. The sequence goes on from NZ_CAWPRX010000081.1 coordinate 1,015, forward strand.
CACTCGACTTGTAGAGGGAAAACCAGCACTTCACTTGCGGGAATTGATGCAGGATGCCCGCAAGCATCACGATATTATTGGATTTATTGCTGGGCCACCTTGTCCTGATTTTTCTATTGGTGGCAAAAACCGAGGTGGGGAAGGAGATAAAGGTCAACTTTCAGCTTCGTACATTGAATTGATTTGTCAGCAGCAGCCGGATTTCTTTTTGTTTGAAAATGTCAAAGGGTTGTGGAGAACCAAAAAGCATAAAGCTTTTTACGATGAACTCAAGCTTAAGTTGGCTGATTCGGGATATGTTTTTGTGGAAAGGTTAATAAATGCGATCGAATACGGTGTCCCGCAAGATAGAGACAGGATTATTTTAATCGGTTTCCAAAAAGATATTGTTAAAAATATGGGTATTTATTTAGATAAAAATAGCCCGATGTTGCCTGAAAATTTATTTCCTTGGTCTAATCAGATATTATATCCAAAGTCTGAAGTTTTTGCTTGTCCTTGGCCTGAAATAAATGCCTTTGTCAGCGATAGTTTTTTGCCTTGTCCTGATAGCGTTCCGAAAGAGTTAACAGTACAGTTTTGGTTCCAAAAAAATGATGTTGCAAACCATCCTAATGCCCAACACTACTTTCAACCAAGAGCAGGAATTAAAAGATTTGCTGCTGTCGGTGAGGGAGATAATTCTAAAAAATCTTACAAGCGTTTGCACCGGTGGCGTTATTCCCCGACTGCTTGTTACGGCAATAACGAAGTTCACTTGCACCCTTACAAAGTTCGCAGGCTTTCTGTTGCAGAAACACTGGCTATTCAGTCTCTGCCAAAAGAGTTTGCGCTACCAGAAAATATGACATTAACTAATATGTTTAAAACAGTTGGCAATGGGGTTCCTTATTTGGCTGCACGAGGTATTGCCAAAACAATTTTACAGTTTTTATCTCACTAAAAAAACAGAACAGCTAAATACCCAACTTCGGAGATTTTGTCGGTATCTAAAACTATTTGTAGTGATAACGGGCGCATTGCACACCCTATAATTGCTAAAATTCCCAATCACCAGACGTATCTCTTTTAACTCACATCTTGCACCTGCGGTAAAAACCGGGTTTCTGACCGAAAATTTAGCATCACAACCTATATCTCTCGTTCAGAAACCCGGTTTTTAAGAGCTTGTTGAGAATGGTGCTATTCTGTCAGTTTTAACACAAAAGTGTTATAATAGTTGGTTGAGCTTGAAAACCTATATTTTTTATTTGCCTGCAATTCGCCATGACTGTTAAACCCCGCCGCTATCACATTACCACCTTCGGATGCCAGATGAATAAAGCCGACTCGGAACGGATGGCCGGCATTCTGGAAAATATGGGCTTTGAGTTCTCGGAAGACCCTAACGACGCTAGCTTGATTCTCTACAATACTTGCACGATTCGCGATAATGCCGAACAAAGAGTTTATTCTAACCTGGGAAGGCAGGCTCACCGCAAGCGCAAAGAACCTGGTTTGACTTTAGTTGTGGCTGGATGCGTGGCGCAGCAGGAAGGTGAAGCGCTGCTGCGGAGAGTGCCGGAATTGGATTTAGTAATGGGGCCGCAACACGCTAACCGACTTGAAGATTTGCTGGAAGAAGTTTTTCAGGGAAATCAAGTTGTGGCGACTGAAGCTGTTGAGATTATGGAGGATATTACTAAGCCTCGCCGCGACAGCAAGGTGACTGCTTGGGTGAATGTAATTTATGGCTGCAATGAACGCTGCACTTATTGTGTTGTGCCGAATGTTCGCGGGGTTGAACAGTCACGAATGCCGGAGGCTATTCGGGCGGAAATGGAGGAGTTGGGCCGTCAAGGTTACAAGGAGGTGACTTTGTTGGGGCAGAATATTGATGCTTACGGGCGCGATTTGCCGGGGACGAAACCGGACGGCAGCAACCAGCATACTTTGACGGATTTGCTTTATTTTGTGCGGGATGTTCCTGGGGTCGATCGCCTCAGATTTGCTACTAGCCACCCGCGCTATTTTAATGAAAGATTGATTAAGGCTTGTGCGGAGTTGCCGCAGGTTTGCGAACATTTTCACGTGCCTTTTCAGTCTGGAGATAATGATATTTTGAAGGCGATGTCGCGGGGTTATACTCAGGAGAAGTACCGCCGCATTGTTGATATGATTCGCGGTTATATGCCGGATGCTTCGATTACTGCTGATGCGATTGTGGGTTTTCCGGGGGAGACTGAAGCCCAGTTTGAGAAGACTCTGAAGTTGATCGAAGATGTTGGTTTTGATTTGGTGAATACGGCGGCTTATTCGCCTCGCCCGGGAACGCCGGCTGCTTTGTGGGAAAATCAGTTGAGTGAGGAGGTGAAGGCCGATCGCCTGCAACGAATCAATCATGTAGTCACAACAACGGCTATGGAACGATCGCAGCGCTATTTCGGACGCACTGAGGAGGTTTTGGTGGAAGTTCAGAATCTTAAGGATTCAAGTCAGGTGATGGGACGCACTCGCGGTAATCGCCTCACTTTTTTTAAGGGCGATATTGCACAGTTGGCGGGTAAAATTGTGCGGGTGAAAATTACTGATATTCGCGCTTTTAGTTTGACTGGAGAAATGCTGTAAGGGCTTTGACAGAACTTGTGCAAAACCTCTATTATGTTGTAGGATGCCCCGCAAGCACCTGAGATAAAGATTATAGCAATCCTCCCATCAGTTGTGTAATTTATTGTAGGGCTGTTACCTTTGAAAATCCCCGATTAATCAGGGGTAGGCACGGGGCGCTACCCCTACAAGTTTTGCGAATTATTTAGGATTGCTATAGTGCGATCGAGAGGAATGCAATTCCTCATTTAAATTAACAAAAAAGGGTTTAAATTCATGACACAAAGTTCAGGATTCGACGAACAACTGTCTGCTTCACAAGCTGATTTGCCGCAGCCAAACGAAGAGGGAGAATATACAAGAACTTCGCACCAATATTGGGAAGTGGTAGATTCTGACCCGAACGGCCTCAACTGCCGCATGGGATCTCATTCGATTCGGGAAATCGAAGATCCGGGGAGCAAGATAGATTTAAATATTGGCAGTTGGCCTGTTGTTGGTACTTTGAAACAAGGGCAGAATTTTGAAATTTATCTCGGCCCTAGCGGATTGGGGGTTTTGTATGACGATCGACATCAACCTTGGTTTTTTGTGGCAAAAAGTGAGGGTGTCGGCGGGCCGAGTAATTGTTTTGTTCGGGCTCGCAGCAGTTTTGTGAAACCTATACAGCCGGAGTAGCTATAGCTGATAATAGCCCAAGTTTCCTTACCCTTGATTCTCACTTGCTGTCTCATACTTCCTGGCCTAGCTGCGCTAAGTGCGTGTATATTTGTCAAAAAGTACCGGGAGTATTGAAAAATGACGAAGATGCGGATCGGGTTACTCTTCGGCGGGCGATCGGGCGAACATGAAGTTTCGATTAGTTCGGCGCGGGCGATCGCCCGCGCCCTCGCTGCTGATGCAAATGCCTCTAAATACGAAATTCTGCCCTTTTACATCCAAAAAGACGGCCGCTGGCTGTCGGGTGCGACACCACAACAAGTTTTAGAAACAGGAAAATCTCTGGAAATAGAGTCGCAAACAGCACAAGGAGAACCCGAAAACTCTGCTTTGTCTTCTCCACAACCGCAATTTCCTAATTTTAATTCCGTAGATGTTTGGTTTCCGGTTTTGCACGGGCCAAACGGCGAAGACGGTACGGTGCAAGGGTTGCTTAAATTATTGCAAATTCCTTTTGTCGGTTCCGGGGTTTTGGGATCGGCGCTGGGAATGGATAAAATTGCGATGAAAATGGCTTTTGCTCAAGTTGGTTTGCCACAGGTAAAATATGTCGCTGTCAACCGTTCCGACATTTGGTCTAATCCTTGCGTTTTCCCCAAACTGTGCGACAAAATTGAGGAAAGTTTGGGCTATCCTTGCTTTGTAAAACCCGCGAATTTGGGTTCGTCTGTGGGAATTTCTAAGGCTCGATCGCGCGCTGAATTAGAAGCGGCCCTCGACAGCGCCGCCAGCTACGACAGGCGGATAATTGTGGAAGCGGGTGTGGTGGCTAGAGAGTTAGAATGTGCGGTTTTGGGCAATGACAACCCAAAAGCTTCTACAGTAGGAGAAATTACTTTTAAAAGCGATTTCTACGACTATGAAACTAAATATGCTGAGGGACAGTCCGATTGCTCAATCCCGGCAAAAGTTAGCGGTGCGATCGCCTCGCAAATTCAAGAAATGGCAGTGCAAGCGTTTTTGGCTGTAGACGCAGCCGGTTTAGCGCGAGTAGATTTTTTCTACATTGAATCGACGGGAGAAGTTTTGATTAATGAAATTAATACTTTCCCTGGCTTTACAGCTACCAGTATGTATCCTCAAATGTGGGCGGCGGACGGCATTCCTTTTCCAGAATTAGTGGATTGTTTAATTCAATTAGCTCTCGAACGGCACGGGAAAAAAGGTTGAATCGCGAGTCGCTATCCTGTTTTGGTAGCAACAGCAAAAAGTAATACCAATTTCATAAAGTAGCGCTAGATCTTACCCCCCCCAACCCCCCCTTATTAAGGGGGGGCTTCGGATTTCATCCATAGCATATCTTTAGAAAACTGGTATAAGTTATTCCGCAGGATATATCCATAGTAGCGGAAACGATATAAGATGGTTCTGGCAGGCATTGCCTGCCAGCAGCTCAATTTCTGCGGCTGGTCGAGCAACTGATGATTTTCTGCAGGCTGGTATAAATAAATTCAACATAAAATGGTTGACCCAGAACCGCGAATAGCAGTGTCAATCTCGCATCAGGCATCTCCAATTTTAACTGGGTTAACTTAGATGAGACGTTTCACTCAACTGTCGCATTGGTGGACTTACGGATTGTTCTTTCCGCTAACGGTACTCAACTGCTGGTTAGCGCTGCTGGTTTTTGAATATTTTCGGGCCCTGATTACCGTTTTGGTAGTCGCTACAGTGTTCTCTTTTTTGCTAGACTATCCGGTGCGCTTTCTCCGCAGATATGGTTTGAAGCGCGATCGGGCAGTTTTGTCGGTATTGTTTTTGACTTTACTGATATTAGTGGTTTTAACTATCACTCTGGCTCCTATTTTGCTCAATCAAGTCACTGAACTCGCCACGAGGCTGCCAACTTGGATAGTTTCTGGGACGCAACAGATTGAAGCATTTAACAAGTGGGTGGAAAATCGAAATCTCCGCATTGATATTACCAGTTTAACTGCTCAATTGAACGATCGACTTTCAGCTCAATTGCAGTTTCTCACGGGCGAAATCCTCAAATTTGGTTTGGGTGCGGCAGACAGTGCGGTGAATTTTCTACTGACAATAGTCCTGACATTTTACTTGCTCTTGCACGGCGATCGCCTGTGGGAAGGATTATTTAAGTGGCTACCTTCCAAACTGAGCTTGCAATTGCGGCTGTTGCTGGCGCGAAGTTTCCACAACTACTTTGTCGGCCAAGCAACTTTGGCGGGTTTGATGGGACTGTCGATGACTGTGGCTTTTTTAATTTTACGAGTTCCCTTCGGCTTGCTGTTCGGTTTGGGTGTGGGGGTAATGACGATGATTCCCTTCGGGGCACCTTTTAGTATTTGCATTGTCAGTTTGCTGATTACATTAAACAACTTTTGGCTTGGTGTCACAGTTTTAGTTGTTGCTACCATAATCGATCAAGTCATTGAAAGCGGGGTCGCTCCTCGGTTATTAGGCGGTTTTATCGGCTTGAATCCCGTGTGGATTTTAGTGTCGCTGCTAATAGGGGTGAAAGTTGCGGGATTAGCAGGTCTGATAGTTGCGGTGCCGATGGCCGGTTTTATTAAGAATGCTGTTGATGCTTGGGAAATTTCTAGGCACAAGTCGATGGAAATTGATGAGGTTAATGCTATTGAACCTATGGAGCCATAATACTAAGTAGGTGGACAAAAATATTTACAGTCATTGCGATCGGAGCGACGCAATCCCAACCGAAGCGATTGCTTCATTACGCTTCGATATCTTCGCAATGATATTGTGTAATTAATTTTGTCCACCTACTTATTTGATATTTTAGATCGAAGATTTCAGATGGCAGAATTGGCAATGATATCGCATCCGGTCGATTACTACGACAAAAATGGTTCGTAGTGCGGAGGAGAGTACATTCTATTGAGCGGACGGTTGTCCGCACTACAAACCAATGCGATCGCGATCGACCTACCGGACGCGATATGAGATTGCATCCAGTAAAATAACGCGATCGAGTTTGCAGCATCAAACTTTGGTCTTCATGAAATTCTGAAGACTTGAGTCCGGTGCTGCGAACATAATAGAACTGATTGTATAAAAATTTCCCAGAAAATGCGGAATATGCGGAGTGGTTACTGTAGTATCTATTACTGCATTTAGGTGGCAATTGGCCAGTGCTGACAAAAGATCGCCCTTGCAAACAGCAATCAGCCATTAGCCGGGTAAGTCCGGTTTCTACCCAACTCTGTAGGGTAAACCCTACCAGGCAAGTAGATCTAACAAATGCTTGAATTAAAATTATAGAGCATTGAGTTGTAAGTTAGTTACACGGTAGTGCTAAAAATGCAAAACGATAATTATAAGTCTCGCCCATTCTCCCACCATATCAATATTATGTCAAGCAAAAATATGCCTAATCAAACTCAGCTTTCTCGCAAGTTTTCTCTGCCAAAAAAACTTGCTTTTGTATCTCTAATTTTGATCGGCTCCACCGCAACTGTCGGCTGTAATGCCCTAAATTCTTCAGTTCCCGGCTCTTCTAACGCCATCAAAGCTGAACCGGCAAATGCTGCATCGCCAATCTCAGGATTCCCGGCAAATATACTGCCTTCTCAAGACTCAAATTTCGTGAGTAAAGTAGTGCAGGAGGTCGGGCCTGCAGTGGTGCGAATCGATTCTTCTCGCACGGTGAAAACCCAACAGCCTGATGTTTTGAACGATCCGTTTTTCCGCCGCTTTTTCGGGCCGGACTCTCAGGTACCGCAGGGAAATCGGGTAGAACGAGGCTCCGGTTCGGGTTTTATTTTTGGTTCCGACGGTCGCATTTTGACTAATGCTCACGTTGTTGACGGCGCGGATACGGTGACGGTAAAACTGAAGGACGGTCGCGAATTTGTGGGCAAAGTTTTAGGGGTAGATACAGTTACTGATGTGGCTGTTGTGAAAATTGAAGCTAACAATTTGCCTGTGGTGAGTTTGGGCAAATCTGAAGAGTTACTGCCGGGAGAATGGGCGATCGCGATCGGCAATCCCCTCGGTTTGGACAATACCGTGACTGTGGGGATTATTAGCGCTACAGGCCGTTCTAGCGCCGATGTCGGCGTTCCCGACAAGCGCGTCAGCTTTATTCAAACCGATGCGGCCATCAATCCGGGTAACTCGGGCGGCCCGTTGCTGAACCAACGCGGTCAAGTTATTGGCATGAATACGGCGATTATTCAAGGTGCCCAAGGATTGGGTTTTGCGATTCCGATCGATCGGGCGCAACAAATTGCCGACCAATTAGTAAGCACCGGAAAAGCCGAACATCCTTATCTCGGCGTTCGGATGTTGAGCATTACTCCCGAAATCAAGGCACAATTCAATAAAAATCCCAACCCTAAATTGAAACTGACTGACGATAAAGGCGTGTTAGTTCTGGGAGTTGCGAAAGATTCTCCGGCATCAAAAGCTGGAGTTCGCGTTGCCGATGTGATTAAAAAAATCAACGGTTCAGAAGTCAGCGATGCTGGCAGCGTACAGCAAATTGTCGAAAAAAGTAAAGTAGGCACTGATATGCAGCTTGAGTTGAGTCGCGGCGGGCAACCGGTGACTGTGGCGGTGAAAGCTGGTGCTTTTCCGGCGGATATGAAGCAGTAGAATTGTTGATATTTCAGGTTAAGTTAAGCCAGGGATTTTACTTCTCTGGCTTAACTTTTAAGTTTTTTCGTGGGGCGGGGACGGGTTTATAAAATTTCTGGCAAAAGATAAGGGATTGACGGATCGATCGCTCAATCCATCAATCCCCCAATCTGTAATCTCAACCTGTAACTTACCTTTTTGACAAAGGCTATAAACGGAGAGGGAGGGATTCGAACCCTCGTTAAGTTGCCCTAAACACACTTTCCAGGCGTGCGCCTTCAACCGCTCGGCCACCTCTCCAGGACTAAATTTATTCATTTAGCCACAGCTAAACTATCTTACCAGAACAAATCTGATTTGGGAAGGGGTAAGGGCATAAATTTGTTGTTTAATGTGGGTAGGGTGTCACGCGGGGCGGATAGAATTCTCCTCGCTGTAGCGCAAACCGATTGATATCAAGGGTTTTGCCTGCCAAACCCGAATCTAAAATCTAAAATCTAAAATCTAAAATTCCATGACTCGTTCTTACACCATTAAAATTCATAACAGACAGACAGGCGATCGCCACACAGTGCGAGTACCCGAAGACCGCTATATCCTCCAAAGCGCGGAAAACCAAGGAGTAGAATTGCCTTTTTCCTGTCGCAACGGCGCTTGTACGGCCTGTGCGGTGCGCGTCAAGTCGGGGGAACTGCACCAGCCTGAAGCAATGGGGCTTTCTGTGGAACTGCAAAAAGAAGGCTATGCTTTGCTGTGCGTCTGCTATCCCCGTTCTAACATTGAGGTAGAGACGCAAGACGAAGACGAAGTTTATGAATTGCAATTCGGTCGCTATTTCGGTAAAGGTAAGGTTAGAGTTGGTTTGCCCTTGGATGAAGAATGATCTCAAATCCGGTAACTGCGGAATTATACCAGAGCGAGCCGATCGCGGGCGAGACAGCACTACAAGGGAAAATTTATTACGAAACAGAAAACTTTTATTTTCCCTGCCAAAGTGTAGCTTCCCTCAATTGCCAATTGCCAATTTCCAATTCCCAATTAATAATGCTGCTTTATCGGTTATTTGCGATCGCCCTTTGCGTGTTGTTAGCTAGCTGCCAAAAACCAGAAATGCCCCAAGGTACGATCGCCAAAGTAGAAAGAATCCTCAGCGGGCAAACAATCGAAGTTATCAGTACAGCCGACAAAATCGCCTTATTAGAACAAATCAGACTGATTGGTATTGATGCACCAGATTTTCAACAGCAGCCTTGGGGAGAAGCAGCCAAACAAAGATTAGAACAACTAATTGGGGAAAAACAAGTATTGTTAGAATCCGACATCGCAGAAAAAGACCAGTACGATCGCAAATTAGCTTATTTGTGGCAAGATGGAATTTTGCTCAACGAACAGCTAGTCAAAGAAGGTTATGTTTTGGCATCAGGGCGATCGCGCAACACGAAATATCAACAGCGACTCCTAAACGCTCAAGAATGGGCGAGACTCATGGGTAAAGGGCTGTGGAACCCAGAACGAGCTTTGCGCCAAACTCCTGCTGAATTCCGCCAGCAAAATCAGCAGAAATAGTCAGTAGGGAATTGTTGGCTGTTGACTGTTGACTGTTGACTGTTAACTGTTGACTGTTGACAACTAATACTAATTCTAAAAAATCATGCAACATTAGCTGAACCGGTGCGTCGCTATCAAAAAAAGCGACTGTCTCACAGCGACGAACCTTACAAGTAGTCTTTCAGGAAACAAACCCAAAAGTCATAACTGTTGCAAAAACTTGGAGAATTGCTATAACAACCAACAACCAACAACTAACCAATAACAACTAACAAATAACAAATAACAACTAACAACTAACAAATGACAAACAATCAACTGCAAAACTACTTAGAAATAGCAACCGAAGCAGCCCTAGCGGCCGGTGCCGTCCTGCAATCTTTCTGCGGTAAATTAGAAAATATTCAAGAAAAAGGTCGATCGGGCGATTTGGTCACAGAAGCCGACAAAGCCTCAGAAGCCGTTATCTTAGAAATTCTCGGCCGCCACGTACCCGAACACGCCATCCTCGCGGAAGAATCCGGTTCATTAGGGAATGCAGCTAGCAAATACCTGTGGGCGATCGACCCTTTGGACGGTACAACCAATTATGCTCACCAATATCCTTTTTACGCCGTGTCGATCGGGCTTTTAATCGACGGCTTACCACAAATTGGCGTAATTTACGACCCTTCTCATAACGAATTGTTTCGCGCAGCTAAAGGATTGGGGGCGACTTGCAACCGGCGGGCGATCGCAGTTTCGCAAAGCTCAGAATTGAGAAACAGCTTGCTAGTGACCGGCTTTGCCTACGATCGGCGCTCCACAGCAGATAATAACTATGCCGAATTCTGTCACCTCACCCACCTCACCCAAGGCGTGCGGCGCAGCGGTTCCGCAGCCCTAGACCTAGCACATACAGCCTGCGGGCGATTGGACGGATACTGGGAACGGGGACTCTCCCCTTGGGACGTAGCAGCCGGCGTACTCATCGTCTCCGAAGCCGGAGGTCAAGTTACAGCCTATGATGGGGGTGCATTTGAGATGAACTCTGGTCGAGTTTTGGCCACCAACGGCAAAATACACGCCGAACTAAGCGGTGCACTGCTGTCAGTTCCTCCCTTATCTTCATGGAAGTAGCGTTTCGACAGCAAGGGATCGGGGGTAATACGGGGGTCACAACCCCTTAAGTCAAGTTACATTAAAGGATAGTGAAAAGCCAGGAAAGCGAGAGTAAAAGTTATGTCTTTTGAAATGACAAAAGGGTTGTTCAAGTACGATTTTACAGATCAGCACGCAATTTTGGGAGTTCCTTTAGACGCCGAGTTTAACGACATCCGCAAGCGCTACATGAAAATTGCCCGCCGCTTGCATTCGGATACTTGCTCTTTTGAAAGCCAAGCCGATAAAGATTGGGCCAACCAATTTTTGTCAAAAGTGGTCAATCCGGCCTACAATAAATTCTCCAAAGAAAGCGATCGCAAAGAATACAGCTTGCTGTTAGCAGCCATTGGTAAGCGCGTCCTTAAAGAACAAGGAAAAATGCACATCGAAAGTGCAGCAGCTAAAGAGTTAACTACCGCTAAAAATTTGGAAGAAGCTTACAAAACAGCAGTTGGTAAACTAGCTCTCAAGCAGTACGAATCTGTTGAGGAAACGCAAGAGGCGATCGCTCAAATTAGCGAACTTAATATGGTTTACCTGCTGCGAAAAGAGCGCTTGGGCGGTGCGGTTGGAACCGGTTCATCTGAAAAAGTCACAACCCCAACCC
>NZ_CAWPRX010000082.1:0-12061 GCF_963890365.1 Tychonema sp. LEGE 07196
GGGTAATATCTAGCGCTACTTTATGAAATTGGTATAAAATTAATCGCGCGATAGTTACATCTCTCGCGCGATTAATTATTTTTGGGGTAGGGAAACGGCAAGGCCGTGTTTTCTTAGATTTTAGAGGCGGCATCCATTTGCCGCACGACTGTTAAAGCAGAATAGGAAACACCGGCAGTTCCTTCTCCGGGATGGGTGGAGTCGCCCACTAACCACAGGTTTTTAATCGGCGTGCGGTTGGCAAATCCGAAGGGGCCGAAGGTTGGTATTCGCTGGCCGATGCCGCCTACAACACCCCGATCGCGCGCCGTGTAGCGGGCAAAGGTGCGGGGTGTGGCTGATTCTTGGTGTACAATTTTTTCGGGTGTCAAATCGAAATATTCGCTCAAACGCGCGATCGCCCCTACGGTATATTTTTGCTTCAATCCTTCATAATCAGCGGAATTCCACCACATTCGAGTATCAGTAAAAGACGAAGCAATCACAGTCGCCATTCCCTCTGGTGCTCGGCCGTCGCCCGCATGACTGACAGAAACAAATAAGGAATTATTCTCCCCTATCTCGCCGTCGTAGTCGTAAAGAAACTGCAGGTGCGGCGGACAATTTGCCGGAATTGCGCTTTCATGCACTCCCAAATATATGACAAATGCACCGGATGCGGGCGGCAATTTATCAACTCGATATTTGTAGCCTGCCATTTCAGTTGGGATTTGATTTGTTGTGTCTGAATTATCTGTTAAAGTTTCTAAAATTGGCTCGCTTGACAATAATTTTACTAGATTTTGTGCGGTGACATTGGCAACAATGCGATCGGCAGTTTCTGTCCAAACTTCGCCGGTTTTTTGATTGCGAATCACTGTACCTGTGGCTTTCCCGTTACTGGTGACAATGCTTTCGACAGTATGCCGCAACAACACTTTGCCGCCATAAAGCTCGATCGCGCTTACGAGTCGATCGCTCAACACCTGCATACTTCCTTGTAAATGATACAATCCCTGCGGCTCTTGGGAAACTCCTAAAGCCGTCGCCGCGTACAGCAACGCCGTTTCTTCAGTATCGACTTGAGAATACAATTTTAACTGCAAATCCAGAAAAGTTTTCAAGCGCAAATTCTCCCCCAACCCGCACAAGCGCAAAGCATCGCCCACCGTCATAAAAGTGAAAGGCAAAGTAATTAGAGTGTCGGGGCGAACTGCTTGAATTAATTGCCAGAAATCCCATAAGTTTCTGGGCGGTAAAACCGGATCGCGCCCTTGAAACTTCCAGCTAGCTTGGAACAATGCAGACAATAATTGCCAAAAAGGTTCGCTTCCAGGAAACTGCCGCTGTCTTTCTTCCTGCCATTTTTGCGGATCTCGCCACACGCTAATCGGTGCGGTTTCTCCGGGTAAAAACACCGCACAAGCGGGATCGCAGGGTGTGGCTGCGGGAAGTTCGATATCTAATTCCGAGAAAATTCGGTGGTGAATCCCTCCGGGTTCCAATCCTGCAACCTGTGTCGCGCCCACATCGAAGGTAAAGCCTTTGCGTTTGAAGGTGGAAGCGCATCCTCCGGGGACGATCGCCTGATCTAAGACTAGCACTTGGTATCCTCTGCGGGCTAGCAGGGCGGCTGCTGTCAGCCCGCCGATTCCGCCTCCAATTACCGTGACGCGGCCCTTTGTTGTGTCTGCTGGACTGGGTTTGCTCTCAGGGGGGCGATCGGCTCTCATAATTTATTTATTGTAATATTTCTTAATATTATGCTCATATTTTGCAATAAAAAGCTCTTGTGGCGACAGGTTGAAATCTATCGCTACAAGAGCTTGCGTCCGAGTTGAGAGGACGTTTCAGGGGTAATGCGTGCGGGGTTCGCCCGAAGCATTAAAGTTTTTGTCGCAGCCTATGGGAGAATTAAGGGCGGCGCCACTTGTTGAGATAAGCTTCACCAATCCCAGCGACAGCCTGCATTTGACCTAGCTGTTCCCGTAAAGCTTTGATGGTTCTGATCTGTTCTTGAGACTGTTGCTGCAAAGCGTCGTAATTTCGCTGTTTGGCCGCACTCTGGCTCAATTGATTTTCTAGATATGGCAACTTGGTCAGTTGAGCTTGGAATTTGTCGATCGCACTTGACGTTTCTGCTAACTTATGCTGCAAAGCTTCGTAACTCGACTTCGACACAGTTTCCTGCAATTGCTGTTCTAGATTTTGCTTGGAGGCTAATTGCTGCTGCAAAGATGCCAGGGCGTTTTCTTTTTCGCTCAACTGCTGCTGCAAAGCTTCGTAACTCGACTTAGCGACAGTTTCCGGTAATTGCTGTTCTAGATTTTGCTTGGAGGCTGCCAATTCCTGCTGCAAAGATGCCAGGGCGTTTTCTTTTTCGCTCAACTGCTGCTGCAAAGCTTCGTAACTCGACTTAGCGACAGTTTCCTGCAATTGACTTTCGACATTTTGCTTGGAGGCTGCCAATTCCTGTTGCAAAGATGCCAGGGCGCTTTCTTTTTCGCTCAATTGCTGCTGCAAAGCGTCGTAACTTTCTTGCAGCGGATTCGGCTGTATGCTTACCTTGGGCGATAGAGTTTCTGCCGTTACAGCCTCATTAATTTGGCTTTCTTCGGCTGTTTCCTCTGCTAAGTCAGCAGTATCGATCGCACCTTCTTCATCTTTTTTCCAAGTGATACTAACTTCACTTTTGTCCTTAGAAATATCTAAAGCGCCTTTTGCCAAGCGTTCTAGCAGTTCTGACCTCGATATTCCCAGCTTGCGAGCGATCGTATTCAATCTATCGGCACTAGAAGGAGTCAGCGAAAGTCCGACTTTGACTTTGCTTTCTGAATTTGAACTAACTACATTGCGATTTTTTTTGACCATTGGCATTTTCCTCATGCCAACCTACACTTATTAGTGTAGTGGCTGAAACATCTCTTAAAATGAATTCTTGTTATATCAATTCCGGTTGCACCAGAATGACGTTAACTGTTAACAGTCAACAGTCAACAGTGAATTTACTATTCCGATGCTAACAGATTTGATATTACTTACCAATTGTGGCAGCTTGTGGCAGCTTCCGTTCCAAATCGAACAAAAAGCCATGAATGTACTCTTCCGTCCACTCCTCGCCGTAAAACCGTTTAAACATTCCCCTGGCGGGATCTTTTTCGGCACGATACCGCAGGTAGCGCAGTTGAGCTTGTAAGATACTATCTAACTTTGCGCTATCTGTCACGGGTTCGGCGCGATCGACCAAATCCAAATAAGCAGCGAGATAGTCTTTGAATGCTGCAAAAACCCGAGTTTCCACAACTTCCGTTTCCTTGGGGCGAGTCCACAGAAACGCCGGTGAGAAAAACTGTTTGGCTTCTTCGGGAAAATCTCCGCCCCAGGGAAGGTGCGGTTGATGAGCTTGAAACATTTGCGCGATCGGCGCAGTATACTTAGCCTCGTAGTCAGCATCCCCGCCAAACAAAGGCTGCATATCCAGAGCAATTAAATGACCGCCCGGAAGCGTTACCAAATCCGCGCCAAAAAACGGCAAATCATAGTTAAGATGCGGGAAAATCACAAAATTCAGAACTTGCAAGCTGTTGCCGCCTTGGACGTGAGCCGCGCGAATTTGCCGCAGTTTCGGGGATGAAAAAGCATAACTGGTAGTTACGATTTCTTCTTGATTTTTCCCTTTGCCGACAGTAGCTTCCTTAAGTTCAAACCCTTCTGGAATCGGGTAAGACTGTAAGTCTAACCGATTTTTCATCAGAGCGATCGCCGTATCTAAAAAAGGTTGATAAAGAGTCATATGGATTTTAGATTTTAGATTTTAGATTTTAGATTAGACTTCTTCAATCAACAGGTTTGTAGTAAGGGCTTTAGTTTTTCTTCCGAGGTTCGCAGTCAGGACTTTAGTCCTTCTTTCGAGGTTCGCAGTCAGGACTTTAAGTCCCTTTTAAACCTTGACTTTAAGGACTGAAGTCCGAACGATCGAACTTTGTTGGAAAAATCCATGTAAATTCAGCGGTCATCGCGTGCCAGCGGCGACAGCTAAAGGCACAGCATCTTCAAACAAAAATTCGTAAAGAAATTTTTCTGCCCATTCGTGACCAAAATAACTGCTAAACAAGCCCGAAGCCGGGTCTCTGTCTGCGCTGTACTGGTCGTAATCTTTTTGAGCTTTAACGATGCGCTGGATATCTTCTGGGTCAGTCAGCGGCTGTGCGGACGACAGCATTTTCCAGTACAAATCCAAATAGTCTTTATAAGCTGGATATACCCGATTTTCTACAGTTTCCGCATCAGTTTTGGCGAACAGCAAGTATTTTGAAAAATACTGATTGGCGTCATAAAATTTCATTTCTAAATTTTGTGCCAAATCGTCATACTTGTCGCGGAGCGATTGTAGAGGTTGAACGTATTTTGCTATATAAGCTTCATCTCTAAAGAGCGGCTGAAAGTCGAGAACTACTAAAATTTTCTTCTTGCCAAAAGACAAGAGATCAATTCCCAACAGAGGCAAATCGTAATTGTGATTGGGATAAATCACGCAATTAAAAACTTGAGCTGCTTCACCTGCATCGATGTAAGTGTAGCGAATTTTTCGCAATTGCGGGCATTCGTAAGACCAACTGCGGATTTTAGCTGGGGTTTTGCCGCGCTCGCTGACATTGACTTCCAACCCGGAGGGAATGGGGCGACTTTGCAAATCAAACCTTTGAAACAGCTCTTGCTCTAGGTATTCCCGAAAAGGCTGGTACATGGCGAATTAACTCAGGTGGCAAAACTCTTGCGATCGTAAATGATGCCGTCGGCTCACGTCTCGTTTATTAAAAACAAAGTAACAATCCGTAACATTATGAAGGGCGATCGCGCTAATCTCAGGGCGGGTATGAAGTGCGACGGGCTTGTAGATTTCAAAACCAGCGCTTTTAAAGCGAAGTTTCCAAAGTCGCACCTACCACCCGAAAATCGGGATCTTTTGCCAAATAGCTCACAGCAGCGCGAGCTTGAGGATTGTCAAATTTTTTCAGCACCCGCGCAACTCGCATCCGAGTTTCCCAGTATTCGGCGCTCACTAGAGGTAACAATTGCTGCAATGCTTCTTCTGCTTTCTCCGTATTTGCCAGGATGCCCAATCCGTCCATCGCCACATCCTGCACTGGTATATCTTCGCCCGCTAGACCGATCGTACAAATTTCTAATATGGCATCAGGACACTGCATTTCGTACATGGGAGCCATGATACTGCGGCGGACGAGCCAATTGTCATCGCGGCGAAAGGCCTCCACCAAGTGAGGAATTGCCTCGGTGCCGAACATTGACAAAGAATTAGCGGCTTCTGCTCGCACGTTCGGATCGCGATCGAACTGCATCATTTTTAACAGCGCCGCGAAAGATTCCGCAGTTTTACTCTGGCGCAATCCCATCGCCACGAACGATCGTACCATGAACTCAGGATCGTCCACCTTCGTCAGCAACACCGGCAGCGCCACCGCAGCATCGCACTTTCTCAAAGCCGTTATCGCCCGCAGCCTGTCTTTAGAATCCGAACTTTCCAGCGCTGCTTCGATTTCGCTAATTTCCATGAGCCAATTTAAATATATTTTTGTTACTTTTCTTGACAATTTTAACAATTCTTGCCGGATTTTGGGAAAATTATAAAAAATTCAGTTATTAGATTATGTCTGCAAATTTAGAGGCTGAAACTTCAACACCAGAAGACGTTCAGGAAGTAATTGCTGAGTTGGAGCAATACCGCCAACGGCTGATCGACGATACCTTGGAAATGGCTAAAAAGGTAAAAATGCCCAAGCAAGCAGTGATGAAGCAGTTGGAAAATCACCCAGAGATAGTTTATATCGACGGGGCGCTAGCCAATTTGCGATCGCAACCCCAAGATAATAATACGGCGGTTGAAACTGCGTAAGCGTGAAACAATGTCCGAGCCAAGCGGACTAAGAGAAAATAACCTAATTTTTACCGCCCATTTTTCCACCCGCTTGGCATTGCTTTTGTTTGTCTAAACGCGGTTTCAACAGCCCGGTATTCTTAAACAATATGTAATTATGCTACTCCTGATTTAGGTTCATTTGAGATAATGCCGATCGCCCTTCTGGTAAAATTTCAATAGGCCTTCTCCTAGTAATTATCCACCATCTATTGATCTATGACTCTCCAATTAAGCGAAAAAGCCAAAGAATTAATCCCGAAAGCCCGAATAGTCAACTTAGCCACCTGGGAAAATTCCCATTCTCCCGCAGAAATCCAACTGATTCAAGCTGCTGACGACACAGGGCGCTATCTCACCGATGAAGATTTGCAGCAACTTAACTCATCCGAACCAACATTAATTAATACTGTAAAATTCCTGCGCGACAGTGCGGCGGATATTGTATCGGAAGCCAGGGAACAAGTTTTAGCGGCATATCCAAATATTTCTGAACCCGGAGGCGACCTTTATCCGCCAGCTAGGGCGGAGGCTTGTTGGCGAGATTTCTGGCATTTTCTGCGCTGCATTACCTATGGAATTGCGGGAAATACGCCAGAATTTACCAGCGACAAAGGGCTGCACAACATGAATTTATTATATCAAGAATTGGGCGTTCCTTTGCCTGCAATGGTGATAGGTTTGCAAGGAATTAAGGCTGCTAGTTTGAAGCGGTGCGATGCGGGCGATGCAGCAAAATTAGCTTTTTATTTCGACCATTTGATTGCGAAAATGAGCCAGTTTAGTTAAAAAGTGAACATTAGCTAATTGTATGGCGCGCATTACGTACCATACAATTAGCTGGAGAGAAACCGCAATTTGCAACCCTAATTTTCCCGCGCATAAAACCCTAAATGATTAGAAATTGGACGTTCCTGCATGGGGATTTTATTCTGAATCGGAGCATTCAACAGTTTTGCTCCTGATGGCGATGCTACTGCCAATGTTACCGAACCACCACCGTCCAAATTCAGCACTGTATCGGCTCCCAACTGCATCGCAATCTCTGTGATTTCGCTCAAATTCAGCCCTTCGCTGTAAAGCCTCTGCTTGCCGTCTGCCACAATTAACAACAACTTTTTGCCTGTGAGATCGATCGCCGCAACTGCACGGGGATAGAGTTGATCTTGTTGGTTTTCTTCCTGATTTTGTGCTACTATTTTGCCATTTTTTACCAGCAAAGTATCTCCTGCAATTCCATAGGCTGTTCCCGCAGGACAATTGCCGTTTTCGATTATTTGAGCGCGGTTTTTGATGTCAAAACAAAGGGCGGGAAAGTTTGAATCTGGTTGGGAATAAGCTTGGCTTTTGCTAATGGCGTGTCCGACGTTATTGACTCGATCGCCTCTGCGGGGATAATAATCCCAAGGTGCTTCCTCAATGCAGGGATAAAAAAAATTGGCATTGACTGCTAGTTGCAATTTGAATTCTTTGATAAATTCAGTAGCGGTGCGGGCGTTGGTTTCTGTTAAATCGGCTGTTGGAGTTCCGGGGGTGACAAAAATTCCTATTCCTGGGGCTTTGAGGTCGATGCTAACAATGTGAATCATGATGGGACGCGGATTTGAGCGGAATTCCCTGCGGTAGGCTATTCCTTGAAAGAGCGATCGGGTTTCGTTTGTTTGTGCTGGACGCGAAAAGTAGGGAATGTTATAGATTAGTATTGGTGCGAGCAGTATTCCGAAACCGAGAATGTGGGAAATTTGTTTGATTTTGAGCCAATTGGTTAGTTTCATTTTGTGAAGGAGATTTTTTAACGAACCGCGAAGACGCTAAGGACGCGTAGGAAGAGAAGAGAGGGAAGAAGAGAGAAATATGAGTTATTCGGATGTCAATAATTTTAGCAATCAGGTTTTGCGAAATCGATCGTTCCAAGGACAAGTTCTTAATGGTGCTGATTTTGGCGGTGCGGATGTTCGTGGCTGCAATTTTAGAAATGCTCAGTTGGTGGGTGCGAATTTTATTGGTGCGAAGATTGGGGTTTCTGGGCGACAGATTGCTGTTTTGAGTGCTGGGGCGATCGCGATTTGTTTGGTTGTGGGCGATGTTGTGACTAGACTGATTTTAGGAACCCAAGGACAGGTATTGGGTTCTCGCAGTTGGCCTTTTGTGCTGTTGCTATATGGGGTTTTGAGCGCTGCTGGGTTGGCTGGGGCGATCGCCCGCACACAGCCACCAACCTCAAAAATCGGTAGATTTGCGGGGACAATTTCTGCTATTCTATCAGGGGCTTTGTTGGGATTTTTCTATGCTGGGACTGCAACTAATAATAATTCTCAGGCTGCTCTTGCTGGAATGGCGATCGGCGGGGTGTTAATGTTTTTTGTGAATTCCAGGATTCGCCGCCAATTTGCTAAGGTGGCGATCGTAGCGGCTGGAAGTGTTACGACTTACGGAGCAGCTTTTTTGTTTTCTGCAACTGCTAGCGCTTTTCTGAGCACTCACAAACTGTTTTGGGGTACCTGTTTCGCTTTGGTGTCGCTGCTATATTTTTGGTGGTCGTTTGTCTCTTTTTCTGCTATTGTTAGAGAGATTAGAAATGCTCAGCACACTTCCTTCAGAGGTGCAAATCTCGCTGATGCTAAATTTGATAGGAATTACATCAATCTAAAATCTAAAATTTAACATCTCAAATCCGATGACTAACATTCAAACAGCGATCGATCCAGCAGAAAGCGACGCTTTGCTGCAAAAAGTCAGGGAGCAAAGAGCTCTGGAAACTTTCAATCCCAACGATAGCGAACTTCTCAAAAAGATGGTCGAATGTATGGGAGATTCGCGGGGAATGATGCGGCTGAATTTTGCCGAAACCCTCGGCTCAATTGGCAAACCCGCAACTCCTTTTTTGGTGGAAGCTCTAGCAAACCACCCCAACCCAGTCGTGCGTAGAGCAAGTGCTAAAACGCTGACTCTGATTGGCGATCCCGCCGCCCTTGAGAGCCTGTTAGAGGCTTTTTTGCACGACGAGGATACTGTTGTCCACGGTTCGGCTGCGGCAGCCCTCGCTCAGTTGGGCGAACCGTCAGTGCCGCATTTGTTGGAAGTTTTAGCTTCGCCAAAACATTCTGAAAATACTAAGGGACACGCGGCTTGGGCTTTGGCGTTTATTGGCTCGAAGGCAAAACAATATTTGTATCGGGAAATCGCGTCGGATTCGGTTGAGGTGCGGGCTGCTGTCGTAGGGGCGATCGCCAAAATTGCGAGAGAAGAACCGGAAGATGCTGCTTTTGAACTGTTAGTTAATGCTCTGACAGACACGGCGGAAATTGTGCGCGTGGAAGCAGCATCTGCTTTGGGAATTGCGGCTTACAAACCTGCAATTCCTAACTTGATTGAGTTGCTGCACCATGCAAGTTGGGAAAGCAGAAAAGCGGCGGTTCTAGCATTGATGAAAATTGGCACGAGCGAAGATCCGCCTGAGTTGTCGGTTGTTTTGGAACCGCTGGAAGCTGCACTTGTTGGGGAGTCGGAAGCGCAGGTGCGATCGGTGATTCAGTTGGCGATTTCTCAGATTCAGAAACAGTCTGAGGCGGATGATTGGGAATAGATGTTGTTAGAGAAGACGGCGCTTAAAACCGCCCTGCAAGTCAAACCGCGCATTCTTCAACCCGCAGAGGCTGGTTTTGTTTGGATAAGAGCGATTTCGATCGCTGAGTCTTCTAAAAAAAATCAACTAAAAAAGTGAACAAAAATCGCCTTCCTGAAATTGAAACTAACCTCCGCGCGCCCGCACTGAATATCCGTAAAGCCGCCTTAGACGAATTAGCAGAATGTCCCGCTGATATTGCCGTCCCAATTCTCCAAAAACTAGGTGAAGAGGCAAATTTCACACTGCGCCTTCTTGCTGTGATGGGCTTGGGAAATCACCGAAATGAAGCTTCTTTTGCTGCTTTGCAAAAGATTATTAAAGAAGATTCAGATAGTAATGTAGTCGCTGAGGCAGCTAATTCTATTTTTGACTTTGGGGAGCCAGCAATTCCTGTGATTCAACAATTGTTTGAGAGTAATAATAACTGGTTGGTTCGTCAAACGGTGCTTTCTTTGTTGGTAGAAACCAGTCGCTTTGATGTATTGTTGGCGGTGGCAATAGCAGCCGTTGATGATGAAACGCAAACTGTTCGAGAAGCTGGTATTCTGGCTCTCAAACAAGTCTTAAAGTCTCCTTTGAAGGATGAGGCTTTAAGTTTGCTAACAACTATGGCGCGAGATTCGTATTGGCGGAATCGGTGGCGGGCGGCGATCGCCCTCCACGGTACTCAAGACTCCCAAGCTAAAGAATTGCTCTCGGAACTGCAGCGGGATGAGCATTACAGGGTGGTTGCTGCGGCTTTGGAAGGCACTGTGCCCCAAAACTGAGCAAAACTCATCCGCGAGGGCGATCGACTCACGGGCGAGATCGAGGAGCTCGACCAGACATACATAATTGTTACCCGTGAGCCGAGGATCGGCAACTGTCTGGCAGCTTCCTCCAGAAATCCTCCCAAGCAGTCTGAGTGGACGCAGGCGGACTGAAACACCCGCTTTGGGCCTCAAGCATCTCTCGGAGAAACCGCGTTTTTGCGTAAATCCTCCCCTGGTAGGATGATCGCGCCCTGTGTCCCCTATAGCAGAATGTTACAGATTATTACTTTGTTTCTAATAAATGAGACTGAGAGGCCCGTTGTCTTTTATGTTCTAAATCGACTTGTTAAATAACAAGATTTTTACCTTTTATTCAGAAGGAGAGCTCAATGCTAGACGCATTTTCCAGAGCCGTAATCACGGCAGATGCCAAAACCGGTACTATTGGTGGCGCTGAACTTACTTCACTAAGAAGCTTTATTGCTGAAGGCAACAAGCGCTTGGATGCAGTAAACGCGATCGCTAGCAACGCTAGCTGCATAGTTTCTGATGCCATCGCCGGCATGGTCTGCGAAAACCAAGGTTTGATTCAAGCCGGTGGCAATTGCTACCCGAACCGCCGCATGGCTGCTTGCTTGCGCGACGGCGAAATCATCCTGCGTTACATCAGCTACGCTTTGTTGGCTGGTGATGCTTCCGTTTTGGACGATCGTTGCTTGAATGGTTTGAAAGAAACCTACATCGCTCTGGGCGTGCCTTCTGGCTCCGCAGTTCGTGCAGTTCAAATCATGAAAGCTAGCTCTGTTGCTCACATTAACAACACAAATACAGAAGCTCAAGCTGGTAATCGCTTCCGCAAAATGGAAACCATCGATGGCGACTGCTCCTCTTTGGCATCTGAAGCTGCTAGCTACTTCGATCGCGTTGCTTCTGCTCTGAGCTAATTAAAGCAAGCCAAT
This sequence comes from Tychonema sp. LEGE 07196, assembly GCF_963890365.1. Classification (NCBI taxonomy): domain Bacteria; kingdom Bacillati; phylum Cyanobacteriota; class Cyanophyceae; order Oscillatoriales; family Microcoleaceae; genus Tychonema; species Tychonema sp. LEGE 07196. Next base: position 11,254 of record NZ_CAWPRX010000082.1, read on the forward strand.
AGTTACTGGCTCTGCGGCCAGTTGAATTGAAACAAACTGTCAAAAATCTATTTCTGGAGATCTCAGAACATGAAATCAGTAATCACCACAGTAGTTACGGCTGCTGATGCGGCGGGGCGTTTCCCCTCCTCTTCTGACTTGGAATCGGTTCAAGGAAGCATTCAACGCGCTGCGGCTCGTTTAGAAGCTGCTGAAAAGCTGGCTGCTGGAATCGACGCAGTTGCTAAAGAAGGCTACGATGCTTGCATCAAAAAATATCCTTACTTGAACAACGCTGGCGAAGCCAACGAAACTCAAGTCAAAAAAGACAAGTGTATGCGCGACATCAAGCACTACCTGCGCTTGATCAACTACTGCTTGGTAGTTGGCGGCACCGGCCCTCTTGATGAATGGGGTATTGCCGGTCAACGCGAAGTTTACCGCGCTTTGAACTTGCCTACAGCTCCTTACGTTGCTGCTTTGGTGTACACTCGCGATCGCGCTTGCGCTCCTCGCGATATGTCTCCTCAAGCCTTGGTAGAGTTCCGCGCTCTCCTCGACTACACGATCAACTCTCTTTCCTAGAAAGCTCGATCGCTTAATTCACAGCTAGGTTGGGCGTAAGTTCGATCGGTTGTGGGGGACTCTTAGGACGCTGCGAAAGCCTACATCGGGTTTAGTGTCGTACTAAGAGTCCCTTAACTATGGGAATATAAATAAATAGTCATAAGTAATTGGTAATTAGGTAATAGGTAATGGGTAATAGGTAATGGGTAATTGAGCCTAATTTATTCTTGTCTTGGACGAACCCTTCCCCTTCCCCTTCCCC
>NZ_CAWPRX010000083.1:0-12008 GCF_963890365.1 Tychonema sp. LEGE 07196
ATTCTTTCGATGTGGAACAGTTAATGAAGTTAAGTCCTTCTAAACGCCGCTTTTATCAACAAGGTATGCGGGCTGCAACCCTTATACAGTCTATCTCGTAGACCTCTTTGTCACCCCCCCAGGTATACGACACTATCAATAAATTACCTTGCTGGGACTCTCCAACAATAATATAGCGATCTTTTTCATCAGAGCGATCCGAATCGTAGAAATCGACGTAGAGGCGATCGTCAAAAACCGTTCTGGCTTGCTCAAATGAGTTTTCATGCTTGGACAAATTTACCGCAGCCTTGTTTTCATCCCACTCGAATTTTATAAAGATCCTAAATCAGCATCTTTGATATAATATTACATCAAGAAGCCAAACTAAAACCAACTCATGCCACAAACAGTCTGGATCGCACGACACGGAAACCGCATCGACTTCGTAAACCCTGACTGGTTTCTCACCGCAGAACACCGCTACGATCCCCACCTTTCCGAAGACGGTCACGTTCAAGCAAAACAACTCGCCAATCGCCTCAAAGGTGAAGGAATTTCTCACATTTTTGCTTCCCCTTTTCTGCGTACTGTCCAAACGGCAAATCATGCAGCAGAAGCTCTTGATTTGTCGATAAAATTAGAGTGGGGACTTTGCGAATGGCTGAATCCTGAATGGATGACCGAAATGCCGGAAACTGAATCTGTCGAGGATTTGTGCAGGCGTTTTCCGAGGATTGATGCTGCTTACAAAGGCGGTATTGCTAGTTATCCCGAAACTGGAGAAGCTTGTCTCAAAAGGGCTGGGGAAACTGCTAAACGCCTCGCTGCTGAGTTTCCTGAAGATATGTTATTAGTAGGTCACGGTGCGTCGGTTTTGGGAAGTGCGATCGGGCTGGCGGGCGGTGTTGAAACGGAAATTAACGCTTCTCTGTGCTGTTTGGTGAAAGTGGTGCGCGGTGAGGGCGAATGGTCGATCGCACTTAATGGCGATACTTCTCACCTCACCGACTCTGAAACCGCAATCCGCTTTAATTAAAGATGAGATTCGTGCAAAAAATCGCATTTTATGCTATCTGTGTAAGGTACACACTGCACACTCTACGTTTATTGAATGTCGATCGCACATTATAAAACGAAAATCTTAAATCGGTATGGCTGGACACAGTAAATGGGCGAATATTAAACGCCAAAAAGCTAGAGTTGACGCTGTTAAAGGCAAGATTTTTGCTAGAATATCTCGCGAAATTATTGTCGCCGCCCGCAGCGGAGTGCCCGATCCTGCCGGCAATTTTCAACTGCGGACAGCTATTGAAAAAGCCAAGGCGGCGAGTATTCCTAGTGAAAACATCGAAAGGGCGATCGCCAAAGGTGCCGGTTTAGCCGGGGGGAGTTCGGAATTAGAAGCTATTCGCTACGAAGGTTACGGCGTGGGAGGTGTTGCGATACTGATTGAAGCGCTGACAGACAACCGCAACCGCACGGCGGCTGACTTGCGAGAAGCTTTTAGTAAAAATGGCGGCAATTTGGGCGAAACTGGCTGTGTGGGCTGGATGTTCGACCACAAAGGAGTTTGTACGATCGGCGGCCCCATTGATGAGGAACAATTGTTTGAAGCTTCCCTAGAAGCCGAAGCAGAATCCTATGATTTGATATCAATTGATGAGGATACTGAAGGTGCAGAGGTTTTTACAAATGTGGCTAATTTGGAAAAGCTTGCTGATGTTTTGAAACAACAAAATTTTACAGTTTTGCAGTCAGAAAATCGCTGGATTCCGAGCAATACAGTGGAAATAGAAACTCCTGAAAAAGCCAAATCGCTCCTTAAGTTAATGGACGCGCTGGAAGATTTGGACGACGTGCAAAGCGTGACGGCTAATTTTGAAATGACCGATGAATTGATGTCGGCGATTATGACTTAAACTCCCTTGGTTCCTAGTGAGAACTTTAGTCCGCATCCCCGATCCAATCTATGACTTACGAATCAAAGCTAAGAAACCGGGTTTTACCGAGGCTGCGCTCAGAAACTCGTGTTTTTTTTAACAAAAAACGGTTTCTGACTGCCCTTGCGTCCATAAATTATTTTTTTCCAGTCAGCAAATAAGTAACCATATATCCCTTTCCCTTGATTTGAATTGCGCCGCGCTTCTGAAATGTATATTTATCTTTTAATATTTCGTAGGTTTCGGCGGTGACTTGAATGCAGCCGGTAATCCCGTGGGATTCCATGCGCGAAGCAATATTTACTGTGTCGCCCCAAAGGTCGTAAATAAACTTTTTTAGGCCGATGACGCCGGCAACTACAGGGCCGCTGCTAATGCCGATCCGAATACTGAAAGGTTCCGAATGCTCTAAACTCAGCAGCCGAATTTCGTGCAGCATATCGATCGCCATATTGGCGATCGCCTCAGCATGATCTTCTCGCGGCGTAGGTAAACCGCCGACAACCATGTAAGCATCACCAATAGTCTTAATTTTCTCTAAACCGTGGCGATCGGCCAAATGGTCAAAAGCCGAAAAAATATCGTTGAGAACTTCCACCACCGCAGTCGCCGAAATTCTCGACGAAAGCTCTGTAAACCCCACAATGTCGGCAAACATCACAGTTACTTCCGCAAAACTTTCGGCGATATTGTGTTCGTTGTCCTTCAAACGCAGGGCGATGGCTGCCGGCAAAATGTTCAACAGCAATTCCTCGGATTTACCTTGTTCGAGTTCCAACTGTTGGTAAGCAGTCTGTAACTTTTCGGCTTGGCTAATTCTTTCTCGGGCTAGCTTTTCGATTTGGGCGGTGCGGCTCAAAGCTGTCAGCATATATGTCACCGGAATCAGAGTCCACAGCATCCCCATCGTCAGAGTTCCCCAAGAGCGCCAGTGCTTGCGAATCTTGCGAATTTCCGGCGTTGCTGACACGTACACAGACCACTGGCGGCCGCTAATTTTTACCAGCCTTTGGCAGGCTTTGCGATCGAGGTCTCGATCGTCTTGAATCGGGCAGTTTGATCGGAGATCGCGTTCTGCAGCGGCCGATGCGGTCAGCACTTGTTGGCTGTCTGGCTGGAAAATCAACCCAAAATGCTGAATTTGGCTCCAAGCCGCCTGATTTTTGACAACTCGGTTCCCCCTTAGCGGTAACAGCGACCGTGCTTCTTGCTTGTCTGAAGCCTCGTTGCCGAGATAAATAGTGAGGTATTCGGTATTGCGTCCTTTTAAAGAAGCTTGAAAAATATCTTTGCCTCGAAATATGCCCAGAACAAATCCTTGCAGCAGTTGGCGGCGGGATTCGAGGGTAGTCGGTTTAGCGCTGTTTTGGTAAATCGGAACCATTACCAAAAGACCGGGTTCCGGGAAATTTTCTTCACTTAGGCCGATGTAGCTGGTGACAGTCATTTCTCCGGTATCGCGCGATCGATCGAGAACCGCGCTGATTTTTGGGGCAGAGGCTAGGTCAAAGCCCAATGTTGTCTCGTTTCCGGCTGTTGGTGCGACGTAGAAAGCCGGAAAGTATTCGGAACGCTGGCTGGCCTTACGCATTTCTCCTCTGGGGCTGCGCTCTGTAATCTCGAAGCTGGAGTCGGTTTCGGTTCTGGCTTTGGCTTCGTAGTTTTGCCGCTCGGAATTGGGGACGCGGGGCACCCAAGCCAACAGTTGCAGGCTGGGGTGGACGGATAGGGGACGGCCGACAAAGCTGGCAAAAGATGAGCGCTCGACGGCGCTGAAGGCTTTCATGTAGTCGCTGAGGGCGAGCACTGTGTCTAAGTCGGAGTTTAGCTGGCGTTCGATGCCGATGGAAATATCGTCTATGCGGCGGTTCATTTCGTAGTCGCGGCGCTTGTCTTCCCAGTCCCACACCAAGGCAAATGCTAGGGCAGACATTCCCACACCCAAAACGAGCGTCAACCCGGCTGGAATGTAGCGAGACCAGGAGAAAGGTAGTTTTTTCAGCATAATTGCCTAGTGAATAAGGGCAGCAGATGGGCGCACCGCTGAATGCGATTAATTTTGGCCTCTGAGTGTTGTTAATTCAAAACCCCGATAACTCAAGCACCGACGGCAATTGGGCATTAAAAGTTAGATATTTAAACTTTTAGCTAAATTTCCATCCTTTACACGGGAATTTCAATCCAAAATTCCGCTCCCTGTCCGGGTCGAGAGATACACTGCAAACTTCCCCTATGTTTTTCTACCACAATCTGATGGCTGATGGACAACCCCAAGCCTGTGCCAGACCCGACCGCTTTGGTCGTAAAAAACGGGTCAAACAGCCGCTTGCGAACCTCTTCGGTCATTCCAGGGCCGCTGTCGGCGATGCAAATGACAAGGCGATCGCACTCACTCAGCTTACTTTTATTGTGGCTTGTCAATCCGGCTTTTTTCATTTCTGTGCGAATCACGATCGTCCGGGGTTGCGGTTGGTTTTCTAGAGCCTCGATCGCATTGCCGATAATATTTAGAAATACCTGGTTTAACTGCACCGCACAACAGTCAATCTTTGAGATTTTTCCGTAATCTTTAATGATTTCAATCCGGCTTTTGGGATTTTCTTGATGCAATTTATGCTGCAAAATTAATAGTGTGCTGTCAATTCCTTCATGAATGTCTACCAACTTCATTTCTGATTCATCCAGTCGCGAAAAATTTCTGAGCGACAACACAATTTTACTAATTCTTTCTATTCCTACTCTCATGGAATGTAACATTTTTGGCAAATCTTCCTTGAGAAAATTCAACTCTAACTCCTTAACTTTTTCAACAATCTTAGGAGCTGGGGACGGGTAGGATTCCTGGTAGAGATTCAAGATTTCTATTAAATCGTTAAAATAGTTCTGGGTGTGAGAAATATTGCCGTGAATAAAAGTTGCAGGATTGTTGATTTCGTGGGCAATCCCGGCCATCATTTGACCGAGACTCGACATTTTTTCAGATTGAACTAATTGGATTTGAGCGTATTGGAGTTGTTCGTAGGCTTCTTGCAATTGAGTTGCTTGTTTTCTCAATTGAGATTCGGAAGCTTGGAGTGCTGCTGCGGAAATTTTGCGGTTGGTAATATTTTCTATCATCCCTAATTTGTAAAGAGGTTTTCCTTCGCCATCTCGAATCAGAGTAGATGTCACGTTTACCCAAACAATTTTACCTGTCGCTGCAATCTGGCGGATTTCGATTTGATAGCTCGCAATTTCTCCTCGAAAAAGAGCAGCAGCCACTTGGATTTTTTGGGGTCGATCTTCGGGATGTCCAATTTCTATAAATGTTTTACCTAACAATTCGGCAGCGGAAGAACCCAGCATTTGGCAGAAATTTTTATTAACTCGCACTAACTGGTTATCGTCTAAATTGGCTAAGTATATCCCTATGGGTGCATCTTCAAAAATTTTGCGAAATAGTTCCTCGCTACCCCGGACTTGAGCTTGCAGGGAAAGCCTGTCGGTGATGTCTTCAAAGGTAGACAAAATCCCGACTACATTGTCGTAATTGTCGTGTAAAGGTATTTTATTTGTATCCACCCAGCCCTGGGTGCCGTCAGCTTGCAGTTGCGGCTGGATAATGTGATATTCTGCGGTGTTGGTTGCCATGATGCGTTGGTCGCAGGATCGAACAAATTCTGTTTCTTCTGGCTTCCAAGGCATATCGTAGTCGGTGAGACCGACGATTTCACTGGGATGATTGAAACCTGCGATTTTGGCAAAGTTTTTGTTACCTCCCAAGTAAACTGAATCTCGATTTTTCCAGGTGATTAACTGAGGGATGTTGTCTATCACCAACCACAGCATTTTTTGCGAGGCGTGCAAGGCTTCTGTGCGCTGTAGGACGCGCTTTTCTAGTTCTTGATTGGCTTGTTGTAGGGCGATTTTTGACTCGCCTAGGGCGATTTCTGCTAGCTTGCGATCGCTAATATCGATGGTTACTCCCTCCCAAAGCAGATCGCCGCCCGGTTGCAGTTCGGGGCGGGCAATGGCGCGAATCCATTTTAATTTTCCTGACTTGGTGACGATCCGCCCTTCATATTTCCAAGGTTGTAAATTTTCCCCGGAAATAGCTAGGGATTCTAACAAAGGTTTTATGTCGTCTGGATGCACCAACGACCACATAAAAGCTGAGTTTTTTTTCAGTTTTTCCGGTTCTAATTCGTAGAGTTCCCAACAGCCGGAACTGACATAAGTGAATTGATTGGAACCGTCGGTACGCAACAAGTATTGATAAATCATTCCGGGCACGTTGGCGGCCATTTTTTGAAATCTGGCTTCGCTGTGCCACAGTGCTGATTCTGTTTGTTTGCTATCGCTAATGTCGATCAACAAGCCGTCCCAAATAATGTCACCTTTTTTGCCGATTTCTGGTCGGGAAGCCCCGCTAATCCACTTGATGCGATCGCCCGGAAAAACTAATCTGCCTTCCCAGCGCCAAGGTTCTAATGTTTTAGCTGACACAGCCAGAGATTCGTGGAAGCTTGGCGCGTCGTCTGGATGAAGCATTTCGATCGCGAGAATAGCAGAATTTTGGAGCACCTCTGGTTCTAATTCGTAGAGTTCGCGGCAGCCGGAACTGAGGTAGGGAAATGACACAGTTCCGTCTGCTGCTAGCTTAAATTGATAAATCATGCCGGGAACGTTGGCGGCTAATTTTTGAAATCTCGCTTCGCTGACTCTGAGTGCTGTTTCTGCTTCTACGCGATCGGTAATATCGTAAAATGCCGATAAAATTGCCGCTTCACCGTTAAAATTAATCGATCGCATCGACATTTTTACCCAAAACAAACTGCCGTTTGTTTTTTTGAGGCAGATTTGTTGACCGTCGCTAAACCCCTTTTCTTTGACTAATTCTAGCAATTTATGGCGATCGCTCGCGTCGGCATAAAAATCGCTCTTTTTGCTGCCGATAAACTTTTCGGAGTTCAAACCAAAAGTTTCGCCTAGGGCGGGATTTGCGTACAATATTGTGCTGTCTGACTGGCAGGTTATTAGGATAGGAACGGGAGTTGCAGTGGCGATCGCCCGCAATCTTTCCTCGCTTTCTTGCAGGGCTGTTTCGGCTATGATCCTTTTGGTAATATCATTTTGAACTCCGATAAAATGAGTTAATTTTCCCTCGCCATCTAGAACGGGGGAAACGGTTAATTCGTTCCAAAAAGGAGTTTTGTCTTTGCGGTAATTTTTGAGAACCACCTTAATTTCTGTTCCCGATCGCACACTGCTGCGGAGTTTGTCTAATTCGGCGCGATCGGTATCGGCACCCTGCAAAAATCTGCAGTTGCGTCCAATAACTTCTTCGGTACTGTAACCCGTCAGTTTCTCAAAAGCCTGATTGCAGTAAACAATAGGTGTATCAGGGCTGTTAGCATCTGCAATCAGGATGCTGTTGCTCGACGCGGCGATCGCCCGTTCTAGGAGAGACAGGTGGAAAGAGTCTGTTATCATGAGTGGCAATACCCAAACTCCGAAGGAGTGGACAGAACTATAAAAAAGTTTAAAGAGATTGAAGTATTCTTATTTTATAGTCTTATTTTTAGTTTAACCTAACAAACTCAGCAGCCCCTAAAAGCCGACGGGGAAATGAAGCGCGGCCGAATGGAAGAGCGTGCACACAACAATACGGTTCAGTTAAGCCCGGAGATCCCCCCGAATTTTTGCCTCCTACTCGACCCCTACTCCCCTTAAGCAGGGCGATGTGATATCAATTCCGGTTGCACTGATACATGATGTTAACAGTCAACAGCGAATTTACTATTCCGATGAAGAGAGGATTTGATATGAGGCGGAGCTCCGGGAAATAATACCATTTAGAAAAAATGTTGCAACAATAAAATTGTTGGGCGGAGTGAAACGGAGGGTTGTTTCGTTCACCCAATGTATAAGGTGCGTCCTTATTAGATTGTCACTTTTTTTGAGAGATTTTCGATGTATCCACACCCTACAAATACTGTTGCATTAATTTGGAAAATTGGTATAAATAGCGCTAACTGAACTTTATTGACCTATACAAAGCAAACCAAAATGCTGCCCGGTATTCTTTAATCTTCGATGCAACAATCAAAAATCGAAAATGATATAACCATTCTAAACCGACAAGTTAATGCAAGAACCCTGAGCAGTTTTGCTTACTTCAATCCTGGCTTGAAAAACTTCTTTGAGCTGCGCCATGTGGGTGACGGTGAGGATACAGGCGAAATCAGGAGCGATCGCATTAATTGCAGCAATCAGCCGATCGCACCCTTCCGCATCTTGAGTCCCAAATCCCTCATCAATAATCAACATTTGCAAAGCCGTACCCGCCCGCTGAGACAACAATCTCGCCAGCGCCAGCCGAATCGCAAAATTAATCCGAAAAGCTTCACCGCCAGAGTAAGTTTCATAGGGGCGAGTACCGCGAGCATCAGCAATTAAAATGTCTAAAGTATCAATCAACTTAGTTGCTTTTTTAGAAGCAGCCGCCCGCTGAGTAATAAATTGAACGTGCAACTGATTCGCGCTCAATCTCGACAAAATATGATTAGTTTCCGCTTCTAGTTGAGGCAAAACATTTTCAATCATTAAAGCTTGAATGCCGTTTTTGCCAAAAGCTTGACCTAACTCTTGATAAACTCGATATTGGCGCTTTGTAACTTGCATTTGCTCTTTTTGAGCTACTAGCTGAACTTGCAGAGATTCCAAATTTTGCTGTTGCTGCTGGAGTCTTCCGAGACTTCCCAAATGTTGGTCTAACTGCTGGCGGCGGCGGCTTATTTGCTGTTCTACAGCGCTGATGCGAACAGTTGGATCGGGATGTTCTTGTAACTGCTGGTTCATCGCGGAAGTTTGAGCGCTGACAGCTTGCAAATCTCGATCGCGCACGGCGATGGAATTAGCAATTTCATTAATCCGCTGCTGCACTTGCGGATACTGCACAGTTGCCGAGCGCAATTTTTCGGCCCTAGCGATCCAAAATTGCGTCCGGCGCATTTCGCTGCGGACTTGTTCGTGCTGTTCCAAATTGTAGCCAACTTCCGCAATGTATCTATCTAAAGACAGAATTTGCTGCTGAATTTCCGAGCTATTTTTTTGCTGTTCTAACTGTTGTTGTACGGCGGCTAATTGAGTTTGCAAATCCGGGCGGCGGGTATTAATTTTATCCAGTTTTTGCTGAGCATCTTTGATTTGAGCTTGCTTAATTTCCGCCCACCGCAAGCGCTTTTCATCGCTGCGGGCGAGGGAGTGACTGCGATCGCTGTAATTGAGCTGTTGCAGTTGCTGTTCGACTTGCTGTAGTTCGCTCAAATCATCGGCGGCATACTCGCCGGTACTCAGCAACCGCTCTATTTCCTCCGCATCTTGACGCAGACTTTGCAGCCTGTTTTCGTCTTGGCTGAGGCTATCTAATTGTGCTTGCAAATGGCTGCGGCGTTCCCGCAATTCTTGGTAGGGCGCTAATTCCTGTTCTAGTTCGCGGTATTCATGTCTGAGGACTTGAATTTCGCGCTCGGAGACGGCCAACTGTTCGCGCACAACCCACAGTTGGTTCCAAATTTCCTGCTGTTGGGAGTGGTGTTTTGCGACTACCAAATTCCAGTAGTGTTCGTCTAAAGGTCGATCGCACAAAGGACAATTGCCAAAATTTGCATCCCGCACCATCACACGCGAATTCGATTGCTCGTTTTCGGCAAAATTCGAGACAGTAGCTTCGCCGGCGCTGGTTTCTCCTTCATTTTTCCGCAGCAGTTGGAGTTTTTGGTCGATTTCGGCGAGTCTGGTTTGATAGTCGCGGCTTTTGGCTTGCAGGTTTTCCAGAAAACTGTGCCTTTCCTGGCCTTTTTCGCGGACTCGTTCTTGATAAACTCGCTTGTTTTCCAACTGCAAAATTTGATTGGCGATGGCGGAGATTTCCTGCTGCAATTGCGGCTGTCGCTGCTGCTGCTGAACTTGCACCTGTCGGTTGATTTCCTCTAAGCGGGCTGTTAAACCGGCGCGGGCGCGATCGAGCTTTTGTTGCTTTTGCTGCTGCTGTTGTAGCAGCGGCGAAACTTGCAATTGCAGTTGGTCGAGTTCGCTGAGGCGCGATCGAACAGCTTGCAACTGTGCGAGTCCTTTGTCAACCTCCGGCTGCTGTTTGAGAACACCTAGAACCTCTTTTTCATCCTGTTCTAAAACATCTAACTGAGCTTGCAACTGCTGAATTTTGCTTTGCAAAAAGCTCAATTCGTCGCGCTGCTGTTCTTGTAATTGTTGGCGCTGATTTTGGGCTTGTTGGTTAACCTTAAATTTCCCAGCTTGAGCTTCTTCTGTGGTCTGTAAATCATGGAAATACGCGATTCCCGCTGTTATTTCATTTTCCTGTCCGAGTAGGGCTTGCAGCTCATTTCCCTGCTGTTTTGCCGCAGCGAGTTCTTGCTGCAGGCGGCGGCATTCTTGAGAAATATTGTAATGCTGTTGCTGGTGGCCGGCGAGGAGTTTTTGCCAAGTTTGGCGGTTGTGGTGCTGGAGTTGCAGTTGCTGCAATTCTGCAGTGTCGGCTTGCTGCTGCTGCTGAAGCAAATCGGTTGCTTGCTGCAATTGAATTTGTTCGTCGCAGATTGCCTCTTTTTGTTGCAGTTGCTCTTGTACGGTTTGCAAACTGTGTTTGAGGACTTCGACTTTGGCTTTAAATTCTCTGGCTTTTTCCTTGGCTTGTTCGGCTAAAGTGTCGTATCGATCGAGTTTTAGGAGGTTGGCTAAAACTTGCTTGCGGTCGATCGGCTTTTTGAGCATAAACTCATCAGCACGCCCCTGCCGCAAATACGCCGAGTTAATAAAAGTATCGTAATCTAATTTGATATGTTCGAGAATTTTCTGCTGAGTATTTCTCAGCCCCTTGTCGGTGAGGGTGCGAAAATTCACCCCCCCCGGCCCCCCCTTACCAAGGGGGGGAGAAGAATTAGATTCTTCGGGCCCCCCTTTACCAAAAGAAGAATTAGATTCTTCGGGCCCCCCTTTACCAAAAGAAGAATTAGATTCTTCGGGCCCCCCCTTACCAAGGGGGGGGAAGGGGGGGTTTGTTGCTACTTGAAATTCTAAACTTCCCGATTGTCCGCGCCTGCGGTTGCGAATCACCCGGTAGATTTGGCCGCCGGTGGAAAAAGTGAAATCAACGCGCACGTCAGTTTCGCCGATATGAATGATATCGTCTTCTGTATCGCTGCGACAACAGCCCCAAAGCGACCAGGCGATCGCCTCTAGCAGAGAGGATTTGCCAGCACCGTTAGGCCCGCAAATGCAAGCGGTGTGCAGGCCGCGAAAGTCTAAAGCAGCTTCGCGATAACTGAGAAAATTTTTGAGTGTAAGTTGTATAGGAATCATTTAGGCCGTCGCGCCGTACAATCTATCTATAATTAACACTATTTGTGCGCTGTTGGCTAGTTATTCAATCCAGATCCAAAACAATTGTCAGTGCTTCTGCAACTTCTTCGATAATTGTCTCCGAAACAGTTCCGAGTTGTCGGACAAACCTTTGTTGGGAAACGGAACGGACTTGATAACAGTCAGCGGCTGAGACTTTAATTAAGCCATTTTCGCTGCTGGGTTCTAGTCGAACCATCCAATTTCTCTGTGCGTATCGCTCTTTCCAGTCAGTGATAGGGACAATAACTTCCAGCAATAAAATTCCTACCGTCTCATCGCTGACAATAACTGCGGGACGGGTTTTGCCAATTTCAGCGCCCACAGTAGGATCGAGTGCAACCAGCCAAATTTCGCCTTTACGCATTGGTTTTTACCGCTTATAAAAACCTAGGCAAACCTGGGTAAGCTCTGCGGTATAAGCTTTAAAGGTTCTTACAAGCGTGCTTGCGCTTCCTCGGCATTGAGGTTGACCAAGAAACTCCAGTTAGAAACGCTATAATAATCACAGCGACGTGATATTACAGCGGAACGTTTGATTTTTCTATTCAGTTGGCTCCACTCGCTCTCCTCGTGCTTTTCCGAGTTCACCTCAGAATAGGCGGTTAAGGAGCGAGGTATTTTTTCACCTAATTTCATAGCCCTGCGAGCAATTACCAGTGCGGCTGATTCGTCGCTGGCTAA
>NZ_CAWPRX010000084.1:0-11900 GCF_963890365.1 Tychonema sp. LEGE 07196
CCCCAGCCCCCCCTTGCTAAGGGGGGGAGCAAGAGGGTTTTTAGTTGCTTGCTTGGGGTTTTTTACCCCCGTTGCTAAGGGGGAGCAAGAGGGTTTTTTGAGGTTTTGTGAACTATCCATCCGTGTAATACCAATTTTAAAAAAGAATGCAACAGTATTCTTGTTCTCCCCGCAATGCAGCGGGGGGCTAGGGGGGTCGAAGAGTGTTGCACGATTTTAGAGAAATGGTATAAGTCCGGTAGATGCAAAAAAGGGGCAACTCGCGTCGCCCCTCATCTATTTAACCAACTGTAAAATTACACTTCCACAGCAATCTTTTGTTCCGAAGCTTCCGGTGAATTTGCTTCGCTAGGCGGCACAATTTGCCAGAATTTAGGCAAGTATTCGGCCCAATTTGCGAGAATGTTTGCGGCTTTTTTGCTGCCGGTTCGATCGCGCTGCATCTCGATCAACTCCTTCAATTGCGCCTCCCCAGCGGCCGTACAAACCCGCTGCATGTTCACAATCTCCCCGTTGACGTGGGCCGGGAAAGTCCCATCTTCATCGAGGAAATAACCCAAACCGCCAGTCATTCCAGCGCCGACGTTGCGGCCGACTTTTCCTAACACGACAATTGCGCCGCCAGTCATGTACTCGCAGCAGTGATCGCCGGCACCTTCAATGACTGCTTTCGCCATCGAGTTGCGAACCGCAAACCGTTCGCCAGCTTTGCCCGCAGCCAACAGAGTTCCGCCCGTCGCGCCGTACAAACAAGTGTTGCCGACGATCGCATTTTCCGAAGCATCATAAGTCGCACCAGCCGGCGGTGCGATCGCAATTTCGCCGCCGTGCATCCCCTTACCAACGTAGTCGTTAGCTTGGCCTGACAGTCGCAGCGTCATTCCCGGCAAATTGAACGCGCCGAAGCTTTGGCCCGCGCTACCCGTGCAATTGAGGGTGATTTGACCGCTAAAGCCGGTGTTACCGTATTGCTTGGCGATCGCACCTGATAAACGTGCTCCCACAGTGCGATCGGTATTCACCAATTTTACACTCTTGCTAACACTGGTTTGATTGGCGATCGCACTTTGAATTTCAGCATCCGCCAACAAATCATCATCCAACACAGGCCCGTTGGTGTGTACGTCGCCGTGATTCAAGAAAGATCGATCGCCCTTAGTATCCGGTAACTTAGTCAAACAATCCAAATTAATCGCTTGAGTTTTAGTTAATTGCACCCCTTCGCGCATTGTCAGCAAATCCGCGCGGCCGATAATATCTGCGATCGACTTATAACCCAATTTCGCCAACAAACTCCGCACTTCTTCTGCTACGAAATAGAAGAAATTGACAACGTGCTCCGGCGTTCCGGGGAACCGTTTCCGCAAATGTTCCTGTTGAGTTGTCACCCCCACAGGACAACTATTCATGTGGCAAACGCGAGCCATAATACAGCCTTCAGCAATCATTGCCACCGTGCCGAACCCGTACTCTTCGCCGCCCATCAAAGCGCCTACAACCACGTCCCAGCCGCTTTTAAAGCCGCCGTCAACGCGGAGCAAAACTCGATCGCGCAACTTATTTTCCATCAACACCCGGTGAACTTCAGTCAATCCGAGTTCCCACGGAGAACCTGCGTGCTTGATCGAACTCAGTGGAGACGCACCGGTACCGCCGTCGTGACCGGAAATTTGAATCACATCAGCATTTGCCTTCGCAACACCGGCGGCTACAGTCCCGATGCCGACTTCCGACACCAACTTCACCGAAACACCAGCTTTTGGATTGATTTGATGCAAGTCAAAAATCAACTGCGCCAAATCCTCGATCGAATAAATGTCGTGGTGAGGAGGAGGCGAAATCAAAGTGACACCCGGTTTCGATCGGCGCAAATAAGCAATGTACTCGCTCACTTTCGGCCCCGGCAACTGACCGCCTTCACCCGGTTTCGCACCTTGTGCGATTTTAATTTCGATTTGTTTGGCGTTCATCAGGTACTCGGGAGTCACGCCGAAACGCCCGGAAGCTACTTGTTTGATGGAAGAAGAAGCTGTATCGCCGTTCTGCAAACCTTTCAAGTGAGGTAGAGTTTGTGAGAAACCTGCATCGCTCACATCGTTTAGCACTTTGTAGCGCACCGGATCTTCCCCACCTTCGCCGGAGTTGGATTTGCCGCCGATGCGGTTCATCGCAATGGCGAGAGTTTCGTGGGCTTCCGGGGACAAAGCGCCGAGGGACATACCGCCGGTGGCGAAGCGCTTGACAATATCTGCTACAGATTCTACATCTTCAAGGGGAATGGAAGGGCGATCGCTTTTCAAATCCAACAAATCCCGCAAAGCCGTTACCGGGCGGTTTTCGAGCAGTTGCTTGTAAACCTCGTAGTGATCGTAAGCCGTTTCAGAATTTTTGAGACCAATTGGTCTCATTTTTGGTTCGGCCCCATTGCCGTTACCGTTGCTTCCTTCTTCCTTCTTCCTAACATCCGTTACATCCGTTACATCCGTTACATCCGTTACAGAATCCGTTGCCGAACTTCCTTCTTCCTTCTTCCTTCTTCCTTCATTAAAAGTAGTCACAGCCTTGTGCAAAGCCTTCGCCATTTCCGGGCTGTTCATGTGATATTCACCGCCCCGGCGGTACTGCACGAAGCCGTAATTTTCCAGCTTTTTGAGGTGCAATTCCGGGAAAGCCTGACTGTGGAAAGACATTACCTCGTTAGCCAGTTCCGCCACGCTCAAACCGCCGATCCGAGAAACCGTGCCTTTGAAACCCAAATCGAGCAGATCGCCGCCAATGCCGATCGCCTCAAAGATTTGCCCTCCTTGATAGCTAGACAGCAGCGAAATCCCCATTTTCGACAAAATCTTCAGCAAGCCGTTTTCCACCGCTGTGCGGTATTTAGCTTGAGCTTCAGTGACGGTAATTTTGGGAACTTTGCCGTGTTCCATCAGGTTTTGAGTTTTGGTGTCAAACCACCAACCGCGCACGCTTTCCAATGCCAAGTAAGGGCAAATAGCCACCGCACCGTAACCCATCAAACAAGCGAAGTGGTGAGTGCTCCAACATTGGGCGGTATCGACAACTAGCGAAGTTTGCATCCGCAGCCCAACGCTAATTAAGTGGTGGTGAATCGCACCAACTGCCAGCAACGGCGGAATGTAAGTACATTCAGCACTCAAACCCACAGCATATCCGCCTTCTCCCCTCTCCCCTCTTCCTTCTGTCTTCTCCCCTCTTCCGACGGACATCGGACTTACATCCGTTACATCCCGTACATTGCTCGTTGCCGAACTTCCTTCTTCCTTCAAGACTCGATCGCTCAAAATCAGAATTCTCGAACCCTCGCGCACCGCTTCAGCCGCCTCTTGACAAAGTTGATCTACTGCATTTTTCAAACCAGCAGGGCCGGCAGAAATTTTGTAAAGAGTGGACAATTCGGTGGCGGGGAAAGACTTTTGGTCTTTCAAGAAAGATAGTTCAGCGTCGTTGAGTACCGGGGAATCAATTTTCAGCAGCTTGGCATTTTCCGGGATTGTTTGCAATAAATTGCCCCGCAAACCGACATTCATTGTGAGTGACATCACCATCCCTTCGCGCAGGGGGTCGATCGGCGGATTTGTGACTTGAGCGAACCGCTGTTTGAAATAGTTGTACAGCAACTGAGGCTTTTCTGAGAGTACGGCCAAAGGAGCGTCATCGCCCATGCAGAAAGTCGGTTCCTTCCCAGAACTCGCCATCTCCACAATCACCATGTCCAAATCTTCGGCGGTGTAGCCGAAAGCTGTTTGGGTGGCTAACAGGGTTTGCGAGTCCAGGGTTGCCGTTTCCGCAAAAGGTTGCGGTTCCAAGGTTTCGCGGTTTTGTTTCAGCCATTCGCCGTAGGGGTGGCGCTTAGCAATTCGCTGTTTTAGCTGCCAATTTTTGAGAATTTCGTGGGTTTGCAGGTCAACTGCGATCATTTGTCCTGGCCCCAAACGGCCTTTTTCGACAATATCTGCTTCGGGAATATCGACAACTCCGGCTTCGGAGGCGACAATTACCAAACCGTCTTTAGTAATGCAGTAGCGGGCCGGACGCAAACCGTTGCGATCGAGCGTAGCACCTACTTGTTTGCCGTCGCTGAATACCAGCAAGGCCGGGCCGTCCCAAGGTTCTTGAATGCCGCTGTAATATTCGTAAAAATCGACAATTTCTGGATAGTCAGCCAAATCCGGCTGATTTTTGTAAGCTTCGGGCACCAGAATTGTCAGGGATTCCAGGGGGGTGCGGCCGGAGTGCACCAACAATTCCATCACGTTGTCCAAGTTGGCCGAATCGCTGCTTTCGGGATTGACGATTGGGTTGAACGTGTCAATGTCGGCTTGACTCCAATTCGGGTGAGCTAAATTGGCTTGCCGCGCCTTCATCCAGGTAATATTGCCCAACAGCGTGTTAATTTCGCCGTTGTGTCCCAGCAAGCGCATCGGCTGGGCCAAGTGCCAGCGGGGCATGGTGTTGGTGCTGAAGCGGCGGTGATAGACGGCGAAGGAGCTTTTATAAGCGGGATTTTTCAGGTCTGGGTAAAATTCTGCTAGTACGGCCGATCGCACCATGCCTTTATAGACGATCGTGCGGCAGGAAAAAGAGCAAGTATAAAAGTCTCGGCGAGTGAATTCGGGGCGATGGGAAAGCTCGTGTCCGATCGTGCGGCGGGCCAGAAATAGCTGTCTGTCGAGTTCGTCTCCGGTTAAGTCCGGTGAACTGACAATTACTTGTTCGATTTGAGGTTGATTTTCTAGCGCTTGCTCGCCCAAAACCGATGGTACAACGGGAACTTTGCGCCATCCCAAAAGTTTCAGCCCGCGCTGCATCAAAACTTGCTCAACCACCTGCCGCGCTATAGTCGCTTGAAATTTATCTTGAGACAGAAACAGCATTCCCACGCCGCAGTTTTCCCGCGCCGGAGGCACAATTCCCTGTTCGGCAAACCAAGCATCCAGCAATTCCCAAGGAATTGCCGTCATCAAACCGGCACCGTCGCCGGAATCAGAGTCGGCGCTGCAACCGCCGCGGTGTTCCAGACAAGTTAAGGCTGGCAGAGCTTTTTGAATCAGCGAGTGAGTAGCTTTACCGTTTTGGTTGGCAATAAACCCCACACCGCAGGCATCTCTTTCTTCGACTAACCAGCTTTGGCCGGCATAGGGAGTTCCTCGCTGAGTCTGATGCACGTTGCTGTTTGGATCGATCGTGTTACCCATGATTGAATGTTATTTCGGTGATTGTGTGGTTGATTTGTTTTTATAGCTCGGAGAGAGAAGGCTGCCGAGCGGTGGGATCTTAGTAAACCTTAAAACAGCACATAGCAAGCTGATTTGATAAAAATTTACGTAGATGCTGCCTGCACTTAAGACTGCAACCCTGTTTGCCAATTTTAAATTATGTCGCTCGCATCGCCTCGGAGATGTCTCCTAGAATACCCTGCTGTGAAAAAACAGTGATTCTTTGGGCGATCGCCGCCCTGCAACTACAGACATTGCAGGCAATTCCCTACCGGATAGCTGCGCTAGCGCGGGTTTTTTGGGTGTTTTTTCCCTGAGTCCGCAAGGGTAGCCTTGCAGCGGAATCAGGTAGATAGTAACTTTAGCGTTATTTTGCTGACTGTGCTGTTGAGTTGCTTTCGTTAGCGCCCGCAGACACAAAAGCCACCTGCCCGTTCACTCGGTAGGTGCAATCTAGCAGCGCGGTTCACAACTGGTGAAATCTGCCTTATTTTGGAGTCAACTTTCAGGTCGCGAACATCAAGTCTATCAAAAAATCGATAAAATTTCACCCGTCAAAGTCAGAGTTTGCGCGCAAGTCTTGTCAGCGATCGTCCAGAACCCAGGCTAAGATGTCTTGCCGAAAAAGGTTGACAGTTGTCCATAACTCTTATTTGTATTTTTTTTACCCAGAAACTTTTGTTACTCATCAATAAAAGCTATTTCCAGGATTTGTGACATCTTGTGGAGTATCTGGTAAAGCCAGCGCCGCCTTTTTGAATCAACAATCTCAATCTCTTTAGCGACGAAAGTTTCAAAAAAGATCCCCTAATTATGCCACGCCTATCAATTAAGTTTTTAAGCTCTTATTCTCTGAATTGATGTAGTCAAATCAGCCTTGTCTAAGTTATTTTTAATTGCTTGCAGCTAGATTATAAACAGATATCACATAAAACATTTAAGTCTCGCTTGGAAAATTATTGTTTCATAATTCGGTCTCTAAAATATGTTAAGAAAGATGTAATTAAATAAATATTGCGCCAGATAGAGCCACAATATTAGATATTAAATCTAAGAAGCTTCAGGCTTGACAAAAGCAGTAGGAATACGTAGGTATGACTAAGATCACAAATCTTTTTGTCGGATATCACATTAACGAGCAAATATACGCAGGAAATCGAACTCTAGTTTATCGTGGATTTCGGTGTTCCAATGGGCAGCCAGTCGCGATCAAACTTCTGCGAAATGACTTTCCCCGCTTCAATGAACTCGTTCACTTCCGCAACCAGTACATCATTGCTAAAAACTTAGAGATTCCTGGCAGTGTTAAGGCATACAGTCTGGAAACTTACCATAACCACTATGCTCTGGTGATGGAAGACTTTGGGGGAATTTCCTTAAGTAGCTACCTCGCTAGTCTAGCAGCAGCTAGCAAGGAACCAGTAGAAGGCTTGCCCGTTAACGAGTTTCTTCCGATTGCGATTCAAATTGCCAACTCGCTCGATGGACTTTATCGCCACCACGTCATCCATAAAGACCTCAAACCCGCCAACATTCTAATTAACCCCACCAGCAAAGAAGTCAAGCTGATTGACTTCAGCATCGCCTCACTGCTACCTCGCGAAACCCAAGAAATTCACAATCCCAACGTCCTCGAAGGCACTTTACCCTACATATCTCCAGAACAAACTGGGCGGATGAATCGGGGCATTGATTACCGCACAGATTTCTACTCGCTAGGAGTAACATTCTACGAATTACTAACAGGAAAGTTACCATTCCAAACAGACGATCCAATGGATTTGGTACACTGTCACCTTGCCAAGCAGCCTATCCCAGCCTCAATAGTCAACCAGAACGTTCCATTGGTGCTGTCTGAGATTGTCAGCAAACTGATGGCAAAGAATGCTGAAGCTCGCTATCAAAGTGCGATCGGACTCAAGTACGATTTGGAAACTTGTTTATCTCAGTGGCAAGAGACAGGGGAGCTGACTAACTTTAGTATAGGGAAGCGAGATTTGTGCGATCGCTTCATCATCCCCGAAAAATTATACGGTAGAGAAAGCGAAGTATTCTCCCTGCTGGCAGCCTTCGAGCGCGTCAGTCAAGGAAGCACCGAAATGATTCTCGTTGCCGGTTTCTCCGGCATTGGCAAAACCGCCGTCGTCAACGAAGTTCACAAACCAATTGTCAGACAGCGAGGCTACTTTATAAAAGGTAAATTCGACCAATTTGGGCGCAGCCAACCATTCTCAGCTTTTGTACAAGCTTTTCGCGATTTAATGAAGCAATTGCTGAGCGAAACAGATGCTAAAGTTGAGCAGTGGAAGACTCAAATCCTAGCAGCATTGGGCGAGAATGCTCAGGTAATCGTTGAGGTAATTCCTGAACTAGAGCGGATTATCGGAGAGCAACCACCCGCACCAGAACTCGTCGGCAGTGCTGCCCAAAATCGCTTCAATCGGTTATTCGAGAACTTCATTCAACTCTTCACAACCAAAGAACATCCCCTCGTCATCTTCTTAGACGACTTGCAATGGGCCGACTCAGCCTCATTGAACTTGATGCAACTTTTGACGAGCGATCGCGATCGGCGGTATCTCTTGTTAATTGGAGCGTATCGAGATAACGAAGTCAGTCCCATACACCCTTTAATGCTGACATTATCCGACATTCAACAAACCGGAGCCACAGTCAACACCATTACCCTCGCGCCGCTCGATTGCTTCAATTTGAATTGTTTGATTGCCGATACTTTAGTTTGTTCTAGAGCGTTGGCTCTGCCCTTAACAGAACTGGTCGATCAAAAAACCCAAGGTAATCCATTTTTCAGCACACAATTCCTCAAATCTTTGCATGAAGATGGGCTAATTACCTTTAATTTTGAGGCTCGGTATTGGCAGTGCGATATTGCCGCCGTGCGAACCTTAGCCCTGACAGATGATGTTGTAGAGTTCATGGCGCTGCAATTGCAAAAGTTGCCACCCCAGACGCAAGAAGTTTTAAAGTTAGCTGCCTGCATTGGCAACGAATTCGATTTAGCAACGTTAAGCATTGTTAGTGAAAAATCACTAATAGAAGCCGCAACAGACTTGTGGAAGTCATTGCAAGAAGGGCTGATTTTACCCTTTAGTGAAGTTTATAAATTTTATCAAGAATGTAGTAAAGAGTTAGCGGAAGTAGGGGGTCGGGAAGAGACTGCTGACTTATTAACTAGCAATGAAAAATTAGCGAAATACAAATTTTTACATGACCGCGTACAACAGGCTGCCTATTCTCTCATTCCCGAAGACAAAAAACGCTCGACCCACTTAAAAATAGGGCAACTGCTCTTGAGGGATACATCAGAAGCCGGGCGGGAAGAAAGAATTTTTGAAATTGTAAACCATTTGAATATGGCGACTATGCTGGTTAGCGATCGCGTGCAACGGGAAGAATTTGCCCAGTTAAATCTAGTAGCTGGACGAAAAGCAAAAGCCGCAACAGCCTATGCGGCAGCCCTTGAGTGCTTGAGTAACGGAATTGAATTATTAGCAACGGATTGTTGGGACAGCCAGTACCAACTCACCTTAAACCTATATGAGGAAGCAGTTGAAGCGGGATTCCTGAGCGGTGAATTTGAACAAATGGATCAATGGGCGCAAATCGTGTTGCAGCACGCCCGAACCTCTCTGGATACTGTGAAAGTTTATACAGTGCGAATTCAAAGTTACATCGCTCAGAATAATTTACCCTTAGCAGAACAGACTGCGCTGATTGTTCTCAAACAACTGGGTGTGGAATTTCCAGATAATCCCAGCCCCGAAAAGGTTCAGCAAACCCAGGATGAAACAAAACGCAAGTTCGCCAGCCACACCTTGGAAGAATTGATTAATCTTCCAGAGATGACCGACTCCTATTATCTGGCAGCGCTGCGAGTTTTAGGCACGGTTGTGTCGGCTTCTTATCAGTCTGCATCTAAATTATTCCCGCTGATTGTGTGCAAGCAAATCGATCTATCACTCAATTATGGAAATGCACCTACATCTGCTTTTAGTTATGCTTGGTACGGTTTAATTCATGCAGGAACAGGAGGTGATATTGATATCGGCTATCAATCAGGTGAGGTAGCTTTAGGTCTGCTAGCTTATCTAAAAAGCAAAGCGTTGAAAACCAAAACCTACAACCTTGTTTATGGCTATGTCCGGCATTGGAAACGCTACCCTCAAGATTCTTTGCCATTCTTATTAGAAGCCTATCAAATTGCGCTAGAAGCAGGAGAATTAGAATATGCTGCCTATGGACTTTACAATTATACGGCGCTTTCTTTCTCTATGGGCAGAGACTTGGCGGAAATGGAGCGGGAGACAGAAACCTTTGATGGTGCTATTCATCAGATTCGTCAGGGAAACGCACTCAGTTTCGTGAAAATTTTTCGGCAGGCTGTTTTGAATTTGCGAGGCAAGACCGATAACCCCTGCCGTTTGGTTGGGGAAGCTTATGATGAAGACATCATGATACCGCAGCATCAAGCTAATAACGTGCAGTATGCGATTTGCAGCGTTTATCTCAACAAGTTGATTCTCGGTTATTTGTTTGAAAACTATCAACAAGCGCTGGAAAATGCCGTGCTAGCAGAGCAATATTCGGATGCTCTAACCGCAGGGCTTCAGTATTCGCTGATTTATTTCTATGGGTCTCTAACGTACTTAGCGGTGTATGCAGAGGCTGATGCGGAAAAACAAGCTGCACTCCTAGAAAAAGTAGCAGTAAATCAGGTAAAAAGCAAGCGATGGGCGGAGTATGCCCCTATGAATCACTTGCATAAGTTCTATTTAGTCGAGGCAGAGCGCTATCGCGTTTTAGGACAGCAAGTTGAGGCGATGGATTTTTACGATCGCGCGATCGCTCTAGCTAAAGAAAACAAATACCTCAATGAAGAAGCTTTAGCAAACGAGCTGGCTGCAAAATTTTATTTACAATGGGGGAAAGAAAAAATTGCTCAACTTTATCTAATTGATGCCTACTATTCCTACTCTCGTTGGGGGGCTAAAGCGAAGATTGACGACCTAGAACAACGCTATTATCAATTGCTTGCTCCTATTTTGCAACAGAATCAAGTTGGTTTGTTCGAGGCAGTGACCACCTCCAATGGCATTTCATTTTCTACCAAAAACCAAACAATTTCTGGGAGTACGAGTACCACAGTAATAGATTTACCAACAGTGATCCAAGCTTCTCAAGCTCTCTCTAGCGAAATTCAGCTCGATCAGTTGCTCTCCACTCTGATGCAAGTGGTGGTTAAAAATGGTGGAGCACAAACAGGAGTATTGATTTTAAACGAAGAGGGAAGGTGGAAAATCGCTGTCCACTGTCCCAATCGTCAAGGCTGTTTTCTACAAGATACTTTGATTGAGGAGAGTCAAGAAATTCCCCAAACTGTCATTAACTACGTCAAACGGACTAAAGAAATATTAGTTTTCGATGATGCGACGACTCAATTAACATTTGCTTCTGACCCTTATATGAAGCATCAGCAACCTAAGAGTATGCTGTGTACTCCCATCCTTTATCAAGGTAAGATGATGGGGATTTTGTATCTTGAAAATAATCTAGCAACAGGAGTATTCACGCGCGATCGCGTCACCCTACTCAACATCCTCTGCTCGCAAGCTGCAATTTCCTTACAAAACGCCCAATTGTATCAACAATCTCAGGATTATGCCCAAAAACTAGAGTCCTCTATCCACAATCTCCAACAGATGCAACTGCAATTGGTGCAGGGTGAGAAAATGTCTGCTCTTGGAAATTTAGTCGCAGGAGTAGCCCACGAAATTAACAATCCCGTAGGCTTTATCGCTGGCAATTTGCAACCCGCTCAAGAATACGTGGGGGATTTATTCCACTTGATTGACTTGTATCAAGAAAAATTTCCCGCTCCGGGAGTGGAAATTGAAGCAGAAATTGAGGAGATGGACTTAGAGTATTTGCGAGAAGATTTGCCGAAATTGATTAGCTCAATGAATGAGGGAGTCGATCGCATTCGCAATATCAGTACGAGTTTGAGAACGTTTTCGAGGGCGGATAGCGATCGACCAGTTTCTTTCAACATTCACGACGGACTCGACAGCACTCTGCTGATTCTCAAGCATCGATTAAAAGCGAGCGAGTTACGCCCTGCTATTGAAGTTGTGAAAGAGTATGGTAACTTGCCCCTAGTAAAATGCTTTCCCGGACAGTTGAACCAGGTATTTATGAATGTGCTGGCTAATGCCATTGATGCTCTGGAAGAGTCAAATAAGGGGCGCAGTTTTAGTGAAATTAAAGCCTTACCTAATCAAATCACGGTTCAAACTGCTCTGAGTGAAGATAAAAATCAGGTTGTGATTCGGATTAAGGATAATGGAGTGGGGATGTCGAAGGAAGTCAAGGCAAACATCTTTAACCATTTATTTACAACTAAGGCTGTGGGTCAAGGAACTGGATTGGGATTGTCGATCGCTAACCAAATTGTTGTGGAAAAACATGGAGGTACGTTACTCGTGAATTCCTCTTTAGGGCAGGGTTCGGAGTTTGTGATTTCTATTCCGGCATGAGTTGTTCGTGCTAGACTTTAACGCAATTAGCGCCGTTTAGTAAGAAGAAACATAGGGATATTCCGGGTTTCTAGATACCTATAGCAATCCTAAATGACTCGTAAAC
>NZ_CAWPRX010000085.1:0-94983 GCF_963890365.1 Tychonema sp. LEGE 07196
CCCTCCCCGAACCCGCGGGGAGGGAGTAAGAAATTCACAAATGATTTAGGATTGCTATAGGTTCGCTCGTTCGGACTTTAATCCTCTTTAAATCAGAAGACTAAAATCCTCACTACGAACGGTTGGAAAAAATCCGGTTCCTCTCAAAAACCAAAACGATTAAACCTTAGCAACATCCGCCGCTAAATCCATCAATGTACTAGAAGCCTCCACCTTCGCAACATCCAACAAAGTCTTTAAAACCGAATCGGGATTCAAACTAATCGAATCAATTCCCAACTCCACCAAGAATCGAGCAAACTCAGGATAATCGCTTGGTGCTTGGCCGCAAATCCCAATCTTGCGATCGTACTTTTTCGCCGCTTTAATGGCAATTTCTATCATCCGCTTTACAGCTTCATTACGTTCGTCAAAAATGTGGGCGACTAAAGCAGAATCTCGGTCTAATCCTAATGTTAGCTGAGTTAGATCGTTAGAGCCGATCGAGAATCCGTCAAAAACCTGGGCAAATTCATCAGCAAATATGACATTGCTGGGCAATTCGCACATCACATAAACTTGCAAGCCGTTTTCACCCTTGACTAAACCGTGTTTTGCCATCTCAGCTAAGACTTTTCGGCCTTCCTCCGGCGTGCGACAAAACGGAATCATCGGAATCACATTTGTCAAGCCCATTTCGTCGCGAACTCGCTTCAATGCTTTGCATTCTAAAGCGTAAGCTTCGCGGTAATTCGGGTCGTAATAGCGAGAAGCGCCGCGCCACCCAATCATCGGGTTTTCTTCTTTGGGTTCAAACTGCCGCCCTCCCAAAAGATTAGCATATTCGTTGCTCTTGAAATCGCTCATCCGCACGATGACAGGATTGGGATAAAATGCGGCGGCGATGGTGGCAATTCCGCAGGCTAATTTGTCGGTAAAAAAATCTGGTTTGTGTTCGTAAAGTGCTGTAAGTTTGCCAATTCGACGCTTGACGGATTCGTCGGTCAATTCGTCAAAGTGAATCAGTGCTAGGGGGTGCGTTTTGATGTGGTTGGCGATGATGAATTCCAGCCGCGCTAAGCCTACGCCGTTGCAAGGAATTGCTGACAAACTAAAAGCTTCTTCTGGGTTGCCGACATTCATTAAAATTTGAGTGCGGGTGCGGGGCAAATTGTCGATCGCACTTTCTTGTATTTCAAACTCCAATAAACCCGAATAAACTTTGCCTTCGTCTCCTTCGGCACAACAAACAGTAATTTCTTGATTGTTTTGCAACACTGTCGTAGCGTCGCCGGTGCCGACAATTGCGGGAATTCCCATTTCTCTGGCAATGATGGCAGCGTGGCAAGTGCGGCCGCCGGAATTGGTGACGATGGCGCTGGCTTTTTTCATAATCGGTTCCCAATCCGGGTCAGTTTTGTTGGTGACAAGAACTTCTCCAGCTTCAAATTCGGCGATTTTGTGAGAGTCTAAAATGATATGGGCTTTGCCTTGTCCGATCGCTTCGCCCACGGCGCGTCCCGTGGCCAAAACTGCACTGGAACCGTGCAATTTGTAGTTCCGCAAAACTGTAGCGGATTTTTGTGATTGTACTGTTTCCGGTCGCGCTTGGACGACAAAAAGTTCGCCAGTATTGCCGTCCTTTGCCCACTCGATATCCATCGGCGTGTAGGTTTCCCGCACTTGGGAATAGTGTTCTTCGATCTGTATTGCCCAACGTGCTAGTTGCAGAATTTCGTCATCGTTAATGGCGTATTTGCCGCGTTCTTTTGGCGATACTGAGACGTTTTTGGTATATTTTGAACCGCCAAGATCGTACACCATTTTGATGTCTTTTGTACCGAGCAGTTTGTCGAGAATTGGGCGGAAACCTTGTTTTAATGTGGGTTTAAAAACTAGGTATTCGTCGGGGTTTACGGCTCCTTGAACGATGTTTTCTCCTAATCCGTAGGCAGCAGTAACTAATACGGCATTTTTGAAGCCGGTTTCGGTGTCGATGCTGAACATGACGCCGGAGGATGCTAAGTCCGATCGCACCATTTTTTGCACGCCGACGGATAAAGCGACTTCTAAGTGGTCGAAACCTCGGAGTTGGCGGTAGGAAATTGCTCTGTCGGTGAAGGTGGAGGCGAAGCATTTGTGGCAGCATTCGAGCACGCCGGTGCAGCCGTGAACGTTGAGGTAGGTTTCTTGCTGTCCGGCGAAACTCGCGTCTGGTAAGTCTTCGGCGGTGGCGGAGGAACGTACTGCTACGTCGGTGCCCTCGCCGTAGCGATCGCACAATTTTTCGTAAGCATCTGCGATCGCCGCTTGCAGTTCTTCTGGAAATGGTGTACTCAGAATCAATCCGCGCGCTTCCTTGCCTTTTTGTTGTAGGTTGTGCAGGTTTTCTACGTCTAAATCAGCAAATATTTCGCGCAATTTTGCTTCTAAACCCCCCGCAGAGATGAAGTAGCGGTAAGCGTATGCTGTAGTTGCAAATCCGTTGGGGACGCTGACTCCTTTGGGTTTTAGCTGTTGGATCATTTCGCCCAAAGAAGCATTTTTACCGCCTACTAATGGGATATCGGCGATCCCGACTTCATCAAACCACAATACTAAGGCTTTTTCTTTAGGAATTAAAAGTTGTTGTTGACTTGCTAATTTTTCTAGCATGAGTTTTTTCCTCTCAACTTCATTTCTGTTCTGTCAGTTGATATAGCCTGTCAAGCTCTCCTATGAGGTACTATCTGGCCTAGGGCATACCTCACTGTTTTAAGAACCGCTGTATGAGATTTGAGATTGTACCTCTTCCATTCATTCACCAATAATATGAAATAGCCTGGATCTGTGTCGATTCGCCTTTCATCTGGGGTTTAGATAAAATCCTCTCTTCATCGAAATAGTAAATTCAGGCGTTGACTGTTGACTGTTGACTGTTAACATCATTTGAATCCGCAAGCTTAAACTATCGTCTCAACTTTTGGATAGATCGCGAGTTCTGCCTTCAAGTTGTGTATCGCTTTTGGGCCGGGCGAAAGACAGTCAACAAAAAGCTGTCAACTTTTTAAGGTATTTTTCTTGCGAAGTTTATCGATTTTTTCCCTAGGCCGTATCCAGCAGAGTTTTTGATTGCCTATATTTCAATATTATCACTTTTTTTATAAATAGCAAGACTGGTAGAAAAAAAATTATTGCAAAAAGTTAAGAAATGGCTCTGGGGATTTTATGTAAGCTATTATAAAAAAAACCTGGCGAACAGATGAATATCTAAGATAGTTGCCACGGTTTTTTTGCACTGACCGCGCTGTGCGGGGACAGGGCTGGGATTGTGTTGGTAGCCGAATCTACGGGCAAAAAAGAATTGGTTGCTGGGGGCGATCGCCCAAAAAACACAACACCAAGCAGCTTTGTTTATTGAAAAAACCGAACTTCTCAAAACCGCAACGCAAAAGTTTGATTCCTGATTGGCTTAACCTAATCGGAGCGCAAACACTCGTTCTAGAGTATTAGATTTCAGTTGCCATCAATGGCTTTCAATTATTGAATTATCTGCCTCGATCTGTGTCGCACCTTGGGAAATCTGCGGTTAACAGAGCGATCGAATATTTATGCAACTTAATTCTATTGTATAGCCTTTGTAATGGTAATTGGTAATAAAAATTGTCAACTCCGAGCTTTTTTTCCATGCTCACTTACCTTTTTCCCGGCGAGTAATAACTCATATTACCTTCCAAAGGCTGTAGTTGTTAAACCAGCAGTTTTTCAACTTTGAGCAGCGTTTTTTTTTTGCCATTCAATTATTTATATGCTATAATAGTTAGCTCGATTGCCTTATGACAAAAAACAAGGTATATGATATCAGTTTTGAACTCAACCGGAAATAAAAACGGCTTTAAAGTTCTGTTGGTCGAAGATAATCAAGCCGAAGCCGAGCTGATCGAAGAATTATTATTAGAAAGAAACGTCAGGAGACCAGAAGCGCAAAGGCTTTCTGTAAGCTGTACAGACCGTCTCAGCACAGCGCAGCAACTTTTGAGCGGCGAACATTTTGATGTAATTTTACTAGACCTTTCCCTGCCAGACAGCCAAGACTTGAGTACAATTGTCAAGATACAAGAATACAGCCTCAATACTCCGATCGTCGTATTGACTGCCCGCAACGATGAAGAACTTGCCGTGCAGTCAATCCAAGCAGGAGCTCAGGATTATTTAGTCAAGCGAAAAATTGACAGCGAATTATTAATGCGATCGCTCCGCTACGCAGTCGAGCGGCAGCACAACCAGGAAGCTTTGCAAAAAAGTGAAGAAAAATATCGCTCGGTAGTCGAAAATTCCCTCGTCGGAATTGCAATTATTGCTCCTCCAATTTCCCCCGATTTAGTGGGCAAATGCGAGTGGTTGGAAGTTAACGATGCTTTGTGCGATTTGCTGGGATACAACCGCCAAGAACTCCTGCAGGGCAATTGGGAAAGTTGGAGTTTTCCTGAAGATTTGCAGGCAAGTTTAGAGCAGTTAAATAAAATTTTTGCAGGGAAAAGTGAAGGCTATGTTTTAGATAAAAGGTGGCGCAAAAAAGACGGAAAAACTATTTATACGAGAGTTTCGCTGCGCTGTATTCGCGGCAGAGACGGCTCGATCGACCGGATGATTAAAGTAATTTTGGACGTGAGCGATCGCTACCGCTACGAAGATGAATTAAAAGCATCAAAAGAGTTTTTGAATCACACGATCGATGCTACTCCCGATCCGATTTTTGTCAAAGACGAGCAGCATCGGTGGGTTGTATTAAACGACGCTTTTTGCGAGTTGATGGGCAAAAGGCGATCGGAACTGATTGGGAAATCTGGATACGAGTTTTTACCCGCAGCACAAGCCAATTTTTTTGCACAGCAAGACCTGGAAGTTTTCAAAAGAAGCGAGGCTCAAGAAACAGAAGAAACCTTTACTGATTCCGCAGGCAAAAAGCGAATTATATCTACAAAAAAGACAATTTTTAATAAAGCCAACGGTACTAAGATGTTGGTCGGGACAATGCGAGATGTGACTGAGTACAAGCGCCAGCAAATAGCGCTGCAGAAAAGCGAAGCTCGATTTCAAAAAATGGCTGCCAACGTGCCGGGAATGATTTATCAATTTCGGCTATCTCTTGAGGGAAAAATATTTTTCCCCTATGTTTCTTCAGGTAGTATTCAGCTCTACAACTTAAGACCCGAAGAAATCGAAAAAAATGCCGATTTGCCTTTTGCAACAGTTTATCCTGACGATATCTCAGAGTTGCAGCGATCGATCGCAAATTCAGCGGCAACCCAGCAAGCTTGGCAACACCAGTGGCGGCAAGTTGTGGGAGAACGAGTGAAATGGCTGCAAGGCGCTGCAAAACCGGAAAAACAAGCCAACGGTGATATAATTTGGGACGGTTTGGTGATGGATATCACTGAATTAAAACAAACCCAGCAAGAGCGCGATCGCTTCTTTAATATTTCCCTAGATTTACTTTGCATTGCAGGTTTTGACGGCTATTTCAAACGCTTAAACTCCGCTTGGTCAAATCTATTAGGTTACAGCATAGCCGAACTTATAGCCAAACCTTTTCTAGAATTCTTGCATCCCGAAGACCGAGTAATAACTAAAGCTGCAGTAGAAACACTAAAAAATGGCAACCCCGTCATTAACTTAGAAAACCGCTATATTTGCCGTGATGGTAGTTATAAATGGCTGTCGTGGACGGCATCGCCCTTTGCCGAAGAAGGTTTAATTTATGCAGGGGGACGCGATGTAACATTGAGCAAACAAGCTGAAGCTGAATTACGTAAGAGCGAAGCCACCAACCGCGCTCTTTTAAACGCGATACCAGACATGATTTTTCGCTGTCGCGCCGACGGTACTTTGGTAGACTTTAAACCAGCAAAAGACCTCCAGACTCTAGTACCGGCAAACATATTTATTGGCCAAAAAGCACAAGACATATTGCCGTCTACTTTTGCTGAAAAAATATTGTCCGCTAATCAACAAGCCCTCGATACAGGCGAGATTCAAGTTCTAGAATATCAACTGCCAATTCAGGATGCACTGTGCCATTTTGAAGCGCGAATTGTCTTCTGCACGGATGACGAAATTATCGCGATTGTCCGCGACATCACCAGCCGCAAACGTTTCGAGTCAAAACTCCAGCGACAAGCCGCAGCAATGGAAGCCGCTTCCGAAGGCATCGGCATTATCAATGCCAGCGGAGAGCTGATTTATGCCAACGCAGCTAAACTCAAAATATACGGTTACAATTCCGTTGAAGAAATGTTGGGTAAGAGTTGGAAAATCTGTTATACAGGCGCAGAACTTGCAAGGTTGGAGGAGGAAATTATGCCGGCTGTAGTGCAGCAAGGTTATTGCAGTACGGAATCTGTAGGCTGCCGCCGCGACGGCTCTAAATTCCCTCAAGAAATCTCGCTGACAGCCCTGCCAGGCGGCGAATTAATCTGCATTGTTCGCGACATTGCTGCGAAAAAGAAAGCTGAAGCAGAGTTGCAAGATAGTAAGCGATTCGGTGCCCGAATTGCTGAGGCAAGTCCTAATATTTTGTATGTTTGTGACTTAATAGAACAAAAAAATATCTATGCGAATGCTTCTATTTATCACATTCTCGGCTATAGGGTAGAGGAGATTTTGGCGCTCGGGCCGTGGATGCTTTCAAGTTTCATCCACCCGGAAGATGCTATCAAAATGCCTGATTATTTACAGCAAGTCGAAACTGGTATTGAAGGGGATATATTTGAAATTGAATACCGCGTCAGGCATAAGGATGGTTCTTGGCGCTGGATTCTCAGCCGAGATACTGTTTTTGCTAAAACAGCAGATGGTAAGTTAAAACAAATTCTCGGTACGGGAACTGATATTACTGAAAGCAAGCAAGCAGAAGATGAAATTAAGCTGTTGCTGGCGGCAACTCAAGCAATTAGTCAGTCTGCAGATTTTCACAGCGCCCTCCCGGATATTTTGCGGTTGTTGTGCAATGCGATCGGCTGGAATTTTGCGGAAGCTTGGATACCTGCAGCTAATGCTAGTGTTTTGGAACACAGTAAAACTTGGTATGCTAGCGATCGCGATTTAGATAAATTCGGCCGCGAAAGTAAGAAAATTAGATTCGCCCCCGGAGTGGGAGTGCCGGGACGGATTTGGTCAACCCAAAATATAGAATGGATGGAAGATATTTCTGCCGTCAATAACTCGTTGTTTACCCGATCGCAAATGGCGGCAGCAATGGGGTTGAAAGCTTGTTTCGGAGTACCGATTCGCACTAAATCTCAGGTGCTGGCAGTTTTACTATTTTGCAAGCGTTCTCGCTCGATTATGGAGCCGCGCGTAGTAGAGTTAGTCAAGGCGGTAGCGACTCAATTAGCTTCTCACATTCAGCGCAAACAAGCTGAAGAAAAATTGCGTAAAAGTGAAGAAAGGTGGCAGTTAGTTCTTAAAGGCAATCAAGACGGAATTTGGGATCTGAATCTTCAAACAGATGAAGCTTTTCGATCTGCCCGCTGGCAAGAAATTATCGGTTATGCAGACGGCGAAATCGACAGTTGCAACAGCGAATGGATCGATCGCATCCATCCAGACGATCGCGATCGAGTACAAGCAGCGCTCCAAGATTATCTCGATCGCCAAACCCTCAATTACGCCGCCGAATACCGCTTGCAGTGCAAAGACGGCAGCTACAAGTGGGTGCTAGCCCGCGCTCAAGCAGTGTGGGACGAAGCCGGCAACCCCCTGCGGATGGTGGGTTCGATGACGGATATCAGCGATCGCAAACAAGTAGAATTAGCTTTGCTGCAAGTCACTCAAGCCGTCGAAAGTACCAGCGACGCGATCGCCATCGCCGACTTAAAAGGGCGGTCTCTTTACCACAATAAAGCCTTCATTCAGCGTTACGGCTACAGAGTAGAAGAACTCAACGCTCTCGGCGATCGCGCCGCCCTTTATCTCCGGCCTAAAACTTACAAACAAATCTATAAAAACATTCGCCAAGGTCGCTCTTGGTGCGGCGAAATTGCGCTGCAAACTAAGAGCGGTGAAGCTGTTACCGCCCTGGTGCGAGCCGACACTATTAAAGATAAAAATTGCCATTCTATCGGCTTAATTGCAGTCATTACCGATATCACCCAACGCAAAGAAGCCGAAGCACTTTTGCACCAGCAATTAAAGCGCGAACAGTTGGCAGCAGCCATGATGGAGCGCATTCGTTCTTCTCTCAATCTCGAAGAAATTCTCACCAACGCTGTCGAAGAAGTGCGACATTTTTTGCAAGTAGACCGCACTGTTATTTACCAATTTAAGTCGGATTGGAGCGGGTTTATCGCTGTCGAGTCGGTAGCTGACAATTCCCTACAAATTCTAGGAACAGAAATTTACGACCCTTGTTTTGGAGAAACCTACGCTTCTCTTTACCAAGACGGTAGAATTAGAGCCACAGATGATGTTTACAATGCCGGCATCGCCGAATGTTACTTGACTTTGTTGGCTGGGTTGCAGGTGAGAGCGAGTCTGGTAGTGCCGATTTTGCAAGGCAAAAACTTGTGGGGGCTGTTAATTGCCCACCACTGCACGGGCCCGCGTCCCTGGCAAAAAATGGAGGCAGAGTGCCTGAAACAATTGGGGGTGCAGTTGGCGATCGCGATCCAGCAATCGACCCTATTTGAACAAGCACAAACCGAAATTGCCGATCGCAAACAAGCAGAAGCCGCCCTGCAATTAGCCGCTGAATCCGCCGAATCCGCCAATCGCGCTAAAAGCGACTTTCTCGCCAACATGAGCCACGAATTGCGGACACCTTTGAACGGGATTTTAGGATACATTCAACTGCTAAAAACCGATCGCAATTTAACGGCAGATCAGCAGGAAAGTCTCAACAGCATCCACCAGTGCGGCAACCATCTGCTAACGCTGATCAATGACGTTTTAGACATCTCGAAAATCGAAGCTAGTAAAATGGAACTGTCACCAATAGACGTGCATTTTCCCAGTTTTGTTAAAAGTATTGTTGATTTGTTCCAGATGCGGTCGCAACAAAAAGGAATAACCTTTAATTATGAGCAAGTATCAGCGCTGCCAAACACAATTTTGGCTGACGAAAAAAGGTTGCGCCAAGTTTTGATTAATTTGCTCAGCAATGCAGTTAAGTTTACTAACAGCGGCGGCGTAACATTCAAAGTCGGTTATGCAGAAAATCCGGTAGAAGAACCTCCTCAAATTAACAGCCCCGAATTTAAATTCACACCGAAAGTAGCGTATAAAACAATCAATTTAATCGCAAATTTAAACCCGCAGATGGCAACACAAGAAGCGGGCGAAGCGATAATTTCAGCAGCAAATAAAAAGCAATTACGAGTTGCTAAAATTCGCTTTCAAGTCGAAGATACTGGCATGGGCATCGGGCAGGATAAATTAGAAGAAATATTTTTGCCTTTTCATCAAGTGGGCGATCGTAGCAATTTCGTCGAAGGTACCGGACTGGGGCTTTCCATCAGTCAAAAATTAGTCAATATGATGGGCAGTCAAATTCACGTCCAAAGTACCTCCGGCAAAGGCAGCATATTTTGGTTGGATCTAGACTTGCCCGCAGTCGCCGAGTCTTCTCAACTCCCCGCCCCGCAAGAAAAACGCCGGCTTGTCGGTTTTAGCGGCCGCCAGCGGAAAGTGCTGATAGTGGACGATAACGAAGTAAATCGCGCCATCCTAAACAGGATGCTTTCTCGTTTGGGTTTTGAAATCGCCCAAGCCGTAGACGGCGAAGACTGCTTGCAAAAAGCACAGGAATTTCTACCGGATATAATTTTAATGGACTTGTTGATGCCGGTAATGGACGGTTGGGAAGCTACCA
Organism: Tychonema sp. LEGE 07196; assembly: GCF_963890365.1. Classification (NCBI taxonomy): domain Bacteria; kingdom Bacillati; phylum Cyanobacteriota; class Cyanophyceae; order Oscillatoriales; family Microcoleaceae; genus Tychonema; species Tychonema sp. LEGE 07196. Next base: position 9,830 of record NZ_CAWPRX010000085.1, read on the forward strand.
AGCTGCTGCGACAGTTGCCGGAATTAAAAGATGCGGTTATCCTTGCTTTATCTGCTAGCGTCTACGAGATTACGAGGCAAGAGAGTATACTTGCAGGCTGCAATGATTTTCTCACCAAGCCGATTCAAACTAACGAGCTTTTAGAATTATTGCGCCTGCATTTGAGACTAGAATGGATTTACGAAGACGGAACAGGAACCAAAAAACGGAAAGCTCAAACTCCCAAAATATCATCTGAGATTGCTGCTGCTGACTCAACAATAGTGTCTCCTAGCTCAGAGTCAATCTTGGTCTTGTTAAGATTGGCTGCAATGGGCGATATTGAAGCTATTCTGGAGGAAATTGCTAAACTCGAACATTCAGATCCGACATTAGCGCCTTTCGTCGATCGCCTGCGGCAACTTACTAAAGGATTTCAGCTCAAGCAAATTCGAGACTTTTTGAAGCAACATTTGTCCTAACATTGAGGGTAGTTAACAGAAAATTTAAAATTAGTTAAATCTCGCGCCCCGATCGTCATTGTCAATAACGCAATACGCTTGGATTAAACCCGATCGCCCCTAGCCCCCTTGAAGAATGGGGGAACCCGAAGCGATCAAAGTCCCCCGACTATCCGGGGGATTTAGGGGATCTGCAGAAAATAAACACTGTTAACTGAACATTCTCGCCCTAAAACGGTGGTTGCAAATAGAATCATCTACGAAGCAACGGGGTTTCTAGAGCCGCAGAACATTAGTTGAATCCGATTGTAAGTCACAATTGACAACCCACAAATCAAAAATTTGAAGATTTCCGTTGAATATGAAAGATCAGAATTCCACAAGAAGCATCATACTAATTGTAGATGACAACCAAACCAATCTCGACGTACTTTTCGAGCTGTTAAGGAATTACGGCTATAAAGTATTAGTGGCTCTAGACGGCGAAAGCGCGATCGAGCAAATCGAATACATCCATCCCGACCTAATTCTTTTGGACATCATGATGCCAGGAATTGACGGTTTTGAAACTTGCCTGCGTTTGAAAGCAGACCAGTCAACGCGAGACATTCCCATCATCTTCATGAGCGCCCTTTCCGACACCCTCGATAAAGTCAGAGGCTTTCAGACAGGAGCCGTTGACTACATCACCAAGCCCTTCCAGCACGAAGAAGTATTGAGCCGCATTGAAACTCACCTGACAATCCGCAGCTTGCAAAAAAAACTCGAAGAAAAAAACCTCGAACTCGCCCACCTCAACCAAAACCTAGAAAGACTTGTCGAACAAAAAACCAAGCAATTGATCGACCAGGAAAAAACAGCAATCATCGGACGTTTGACTCAGGGCATGGTGCACAACTTCAGAAGTCCGCTGCAAGTAATCCAGACTAGCGTCGAATTGATTGAAACAAAAGCCACAGAAATGCAAGAAGACTCTTTTTTTAATTATACAAAGTATATTTTTCAAGCTGTCACAAAAATTAATCAGATTATGGATACTCTGATGATGAAAAGCAGAGAAGAGCAAAAGCAAGATTTGCAGCCTGTGAATATCAACGATTTAGTACAGCGAGAAATTCAGTTATTGGAAGGAAATATGTATTTTAAAAATAAGATTAGAAAAAAATATTTTTATGACGAAGAAATTGTCACTATTCCCTTAATTTATTCCTATATATCTCAAGTTTTTTATAATTTAATCAATAATGCAATGGATGCTATGTGGGCAAAGAAAATCCGGGAACTAACTATAGTGACCAGGCAAGATGACTCTAACATATACATGGATATTTCAGATAACGGATGCGGTATAGCACCTGAAGATTTATCAAAACTCTTTGACCCTTTTTACACATCAAAGCCACCTAAAGGCGAAGAAAAAACCGAAGGAGAACCGACAGGAACTGGCCTCGGACTTTATACTTGCCTTGAACTTTTAAAACCGTTTAACGGCGAAATTGCTATTAGCACCAATCTCGGTAAAGGCAGCGTATTTACAGTTGTGCTGCCCAAACAGCAGCCAACTCAACCGACCAATTAGATCGCCGGAGTTAAGCTCACAATTAGGTTCTCGATCGGGTTCCTAGTAAGAACTTTACTTTTTATCTATCCAGAGATAGGACTAAAGTCCTCACTACGAACGGGCGTTACTCATCAGTGATTCAACCGAGACAATTTCCTAGCGTATTCCGTAAATTCACTGTAATTGACCTAGGTTCGCAGTCACGAATGCAACTCTTTCTCGACAATCGGCGCTTTTTTGCCTTGACCCTTGCTATTTCCCTGCCAAAGGTTGTAAATTAAAACAGAGTAGAGTTGCAATATCAATAAAAAGATGATGATTTTAGCCCGCTAGGTGTGGGGTGAAGTCAATAATCTAGTGTCCCGTCGTTTGACCGCAATAAGTAAGGTTCGTAGTGTGGACTTGAGTTTGTAACATACAGCAGATTAAAGTTCACACTACGAACGGTTTTTGTTATAATAATTGACCCGATAGGATATAATTTGCTGTGATAGACTCAATTTTACAAATAAATCTGGAGTCAGTAGGCATCCAGCGCACTCTAAACCGTCCGGTTCAAGTTATCCAAAAATAACCTAGGTAGCTTCATCCGCTGCTGCATTTTTATTAAATACTAAAAAATAGCAATGAAATCTGTCTGTGAGTCAACTTTAACGCTTGCTACTTTGAAAGTTCTGTTAGTAGAAGACTGTGCAGAAGATGCAGAACTCATTCAAGAATTGCTGTCTGAGTATCGGTTGAGAGGATCGATTGAGACGACGAATGTAGTTCGCCTTCAAGATGCTATAGAAATTTTAAGCTGCGAGATTTTTGATGTAATTTTATTAGACCTCACACTTCCTGACAGCCAAAAGTTCAATACTTTTTTCCGGCTGCAAGATTGCGGGATCAATATTCCGATCGTCATTCTGACAGCCGCCGATGAGGAAGAAATGGCCGTCGAGTTAATTGCAGCAGGTGCACAAGATTATCTGGTAAAAAAACAAGTAAACAGCAGGCTGCTGGTGCGGACGCTGCGTTGCGCGATCGCCCGCGAAAAACGGCAAGCACAATGGCAAAAAAGTCAAGTAAAATACCAGCAACTTGTGGACAATATCAAAGAAGTTGTTTTTGAAACAAATATTGCTGGCGATTGGACTTTTCTGAATCCGGCTTGGACGGAAATTACCGGATTTACCGTTGATGAAAGCTTAGGAAATTCCTGTTTGAGTTACATTCATCCAGACGACCAATTTCAATATTTAAATTTGTCCAGAAGCCTGAGCAAAAATCAAGGAACGTCTTGTTGCTATCAAATTCGATATCTTACCAAAAATGGCGATATTCGGTGGGTAGAAGTGCAGGTTTTTTTGATTTTGGGCCAGGGGGAGGCGCTGGGGACGACAGGAACTATCAACGATATTACCGATAAAGTTTTAGCATTAGAGGAACTCGAAGCTAGTAAAAACTTTTTGAATTATACAATCGATGCAGTTGCCGATCCAATTTTTGTCAAAGATGAACAGCACCGCTGGATACTGTTAAATGATGCTTTTTGCAAGCTGATGGGCAAGCCGCGCGAAGAACTCCTAGGCAAATCGGATTACGACTTTTTCCCAAAAGAAGAAGCTGATTTTTTTTGGGAGAAGGACGAACAAGTTTTTAGGACGGAGGAAGAGAACGAAACTGAGGAACTATTTACGGATGGCGGCGGTGCCGAGCACATTCTGTCTACTAAAAAAACGATATTTGAAAATACCGACGGTCGTAAAATTCTCGTGGGGATAATTCGAGATATTAGTGAAGATAAGCGCAAACAATTAGCTATGCAAGAAAGCGAAGCTAGATTGAAGCAACTTGCAGCCAACTTGCCGGGAATAATTTATCAATTTAGACTTTCAACTGATGGAAAAATGTCTTTTCCTTACATTTCTTCTGGCTGTCGCGATTTATATGAATTGGCACCAGAAGATATTCAGCTAAATCCCGAACTTATTTTCAATTGTGTTCCTCCAGATAACCGGGCAAAAATTTACGAATCAATTGCTGTTTCGGCGGCAAATATCCAGCCCTGGCAGCAGGAATGGTCTGCGATTTTGCCTTCGGGAACAGTTAAGTGGATGCGAGGGGTTTCGAGACCGGAACGAATTGATTTTCCAACAGAAAGAGGGCAGGAAGGGGATATTCTTTGGGAAGGCATGATACTGGATATTACTGATTTAAAACTGGTTGAAGCAGCTTTGCGGGAAACGGAAGCCAGATTTCGATCGCTCGTTGAGAGTATTCCCGGCGCTATCTGCCGCAGTTTGTACGATGCTGATTGGACAATGGTGTTTGTTAGCGATGAAATTCAGGCAATTAGCGGCTATCCGGCTGCGGATTTTACCGACAACAGCCGCTTGAGTTTTGCTAGCATTATCCACGAGGTCGATCGCCCAATGCTTGCAAAACAAATTAGGGCAGCGGTAGAGTCAAAACAGCCGTACCATGTAGAATACCGGATTGTGCGGGCTGACGGGGCCCTGCGGTGGCTGTCGGAAAGAGGCAGACCGACTTACGATCGAGAAGGGTTGGTTTTGTGGTTGGATGGAGCGATTTTTGACATTACCGATCGCAAACAAGCTGAATTGACTCTGTGCTTGGTAACTCAAGCTGTAGACAGCGCTAGCGATGCGATCGCGATCGCCGATTTGAACGGCTGTTCAATTTATCACAATCAAGCATTTATTCAGCGCTACGGCTATACAGTAGAAGAACTAAATAATGCCGGCGGCCCGGGAGCAATGTACAAATCTCAAGAATTGAGAAAGTTATTTAAAGTGCTGCGGAAAGGTTTGTCCTGGAGTAACGAAATTGCACTCAAGGCTAAAAATAGCGAAATTATAGAAGTTTTCTTGCGAGCTGACTGCATTAAAGATAGCGACAATCAGCCCATAGGAATGATGGCAATAATTGCCGATCTCACAGAACTAAAACGCACCGAATCGGCATTAAAACTCAGTCAAGAGCGATTGCAGTTGGCGGTCTCCGGCAGCTCTTTGGGGCTGTGGGATTGGAATATAGCTACTGGCGAAACTTATTTCGACGCACACTGGAAATCAATGCTCGGTTACGCAGAAACTGAAATTGAAAATAACCTCGAAGCTTGGGAAAATTTGCTGCATCCCGAAGACAGGCTGAAGGCAAAGGAATCTTTAAAATCCTGTTTTGAAGGTCGCACCGATATCTATGAAGTTGAATTTCGGCTGCTCAACAAAGCGGGAAATTGGCAGTGGATTCTGGCGATGGGTAAGGTGGTCGAGTACGACGAATGGGGCGGGCCGCTGCGGATGACAGGCGCTCACAAAGATATCAGCGCCCGCGTTGGAGCTGAAGCCGAAAAAACAGAGTTGATAGTATCTCTACAACAACTTGCCGAACAGTTGCAAGCAGCGCAAAAAATTGCCCGCATGGGGAATTGGGAATTTGATATTCAGACACAAACTATTACTTGGTCGGCGGAAGTATTTAGAATTTACGGTCGAGAATTGAATCAGCCGCCGACAATGGAAGAACTTTTAGAGCAAATTCATCCCGATGACAAAGAAAAGTTTACACAAGTTGTGCAAAAGGCAGTGACTGAAGGCATAGCTTACGACATTGACCACCGCATCTATTTTCCATCAGGAGAAATCCGGCACGTTAACGGTAAAGGACGAGCTGTTAAAAATGAGTTTGGTCAAGTGGTGCGACTGTTTGGTACGGAAATGGATATTACCGATCGCAAAAAATCAGAAATTGCTTTGCAACAAAGCGAAAAACGGTTTCGAGCTGTATTTGAACAAGCAGCCGTCGGCATTGTTAAAGTGCGGCCGGACGGTTCTTTTTTGAATGTAAATCCAGGCTTTTGCAATACTGTCGGGTACTCAGCATTGGAACTGCAAGCCCTAAATCTTTGGGAGATTTCGCACCCGGAAGAGATAGCAGCAGATATCGATATGGCAAAAAAACTGTTAGCTGGGGAAATCTTTAATTATTCACTTGAGAAACGCTTTGTACGCAAAGATGGTTCATTGGTTTGGGCGAACGTGACTGTATCTTTAGTGCGGGATGAGTTTGGGGAACCGAATTACGGACTTGCTGTGATTGAAGATATTAGCGATCGCAAACTGGCCGAGTCTATTTTGCGCCAGCAACTAAAGCGAGAACGTTTGGTGGTAGGGATGCTGGAACGCATTCGATCTTCTCTAAATTTAGCCGAAATTTTGACAAAGGCTGTGGCTGAAGTCCGGCAATTTTTGGATACAAACCGGACAATTATTTATCGCTTTAATCCTGACTGGAGCGGTTTTGTAACTGTCGAATCTGTAGGCGAGAATTGGCAACCGCTTCTGGGAAGAACTATTAACGATTCTTGTTTAAAATCCACCAGCTATGCTGCTCACAAAGATAATCGCACTGTAGCGATCGATGATATTTACCAAGCCGGTCTTTCCCAGTGCCACATTGATTTGTTAAGTCAATTTCAGGTGCGAGCTAATTTGGTAGTGCCGATTTTGCAAGGCGAGAACTTGTGGGGATTATTGATTGCTCACGAGTGCGCGGGCCGCCGCCACTGGCTGGAAATTGAGGTGGAGTGTCTCAAACAAATTAGCGTGCAATTGGCGATCGCGATCCAGCAATCGACGCTGTTCGAGCAAGCACAAATTGAAATTGCCGATCGCAAACAAGCCGAGTCAGCTTTGCAGGAATCGGAAGCGCGAGAACGCTTAAAAGCACTAGAGTTGGAAGCAGCAATTAATAAACTTAAAACGACTCAAGCTCAACTCGTTCAAAATGAAAAAATGGTGAGTTTGGGTCAGTTAGTTGCTGGTGTTGCTCACGAAATTAACAACCCCGTCAGCTTCATTCACGGCAATATCAGTCCGGCTAGCGGTTACAGTTTAGATTTACTGGAATTGATTCAAGTTTACCAACAATACTGTCCCAATCCTCCGGCGGAAGTTTTGGATAAAATTGATGCGATCGATTTAGATTATATTGTTGAGGATTTTCCGAAACTGTTTAGTTCGATGCAGGTAGGAACCGAGCGAATTGTAGAGATTGTCAAATCATTGCGTAACTTTTCCCGCTTGGACGAGTCGGCGGGGAAGTCGGTCAACATTCACGAGGGAATTGACAGCACTTTGATGATTTTGCAAAATCGGTTAAAATCTCACAGCAGCCGTCCGGCGATTCAGGTAATTAAACATTATCAGGAACTGCCGCAAGTTGAGTGTTTTCCGGGCGAGTTAAATCAGGTATTTATGAATATTTTGATTAATGCGATCGATGCTTTGGAAGAACGGGACAAAGGGCGGACGATCCAGGAGTGCGATCGGCATCCGGGCACGATCGCGATTCGGACTTATCCGGCTGCTGCCGACTTCGTAGCGGTATCTATTACCGACAACGCCGGGGGGATACCGGAGTCGGTGCGATCGAGGCTGTTTGACCCATTTTTCACGACTAAGCCTGTGGGGAAGGGGACGGGTTTGGGATTGTCGATTTCTCACTCGATTATAGTCGATCGGCACGGCGGTCGCTTGAGCTGTATTTCGACACCGGGAGAAGGATCGGAGTTTGTGATTGAAATTCCAGTGCGATCGAATTTAACTGGTAGGAGTTGTAATTTGGGAAAATAAATTAGGAATTGGCAATAAAAAAGTAGACGATCAATTGCATTTATTGACTTTCCTCGGAATGAAATCATCTGCATTAATCTGTGTTCATCTACCTGTCATGTGGGGTAGATATATCAATCAAAGTATGCAATTCAATTCAATGTTATTCTTCCTTCTTCCCTCTTTTCACCCTGAGCGAAGCCGAAGGCTCTTCTTCCCTCGGACCTCTTCCTTCTTCCTTCTTCCCTCTTCCGACGGACTTACATCCGTTACATCCGTTAAATCCGCTACAAAAGAAGCGGACGTACTTCCTTCTTCCCTCTTCCCTCACATCAAAATCGGCGTAGATTCCGACTTGCTGCTAGCGTGACAAATGCGATTTTTACCTTCAGTTTTAGCTTGAAAAAGGGCGCTGTCAGCGCTGCGAATTAGGGTGTAGGGAGATTCCTGCGAATCAGGCATCGCTGTGGCAATTCCGCAACTGAGGGTAAGATAAGAGCCGATCGGCGATCGCGCGTGAGGCAATTTCAAACTGGCAATATCGTCGCAAATTTTCCGGGCGACAACGTTTGCCCCTTCGGCGCTGGTATTCCGCAGCACTACGGCAAATTCTTCGCCACCGTAGCGGGCGGCAAAATCCCCAGCCCGTTTGGTAGAAGAGGCGATCGCGCTGGCAACTTGGCGCAAACAATCGTCGCCGCCGACGTGGCCGTAAAACTCGTTGTAAAGTTTAAAAAAGTCGATGTCCAACATAATTAAAGAAAGCGGCAGTTCCTCTCTTGTCAATCTGCGCCACTCCAATATCAAAACGCGATCGAACTGGCGGCGGTTGGCAATGCCCGTCAGTCCGTCAGTAGTTGCCAGTTGCTGCAATTTTTGATTGGCTATGGCGAGCTGGCGGTAAAGTTGAGATTGTTCGATCGCGATCGCCACTTGATTTGCTAAGTGCTGTAAAAAATCTATTTCCCACTGCTGCCATTCCCTGATACCGCTGCAATTGTATGCTGTCAGCATTCCCCACAATTTATTGCAATTTTCACTCCTCAAATCCGGCGTATTAGAACCCTGCGCCTGCGGTTGAGCAGCCTGCCACGAGATATAATCTTCCACTGCATCTGGTTTCTTTTCTGCTTCCCAAAAAGTGCCTTCTAGTCTGTTATTTGCCGTTTCCCAGTCGCCCGATTGCCAAATTGGCACGCTTAAAACTGCTGCAATTTCACAATCTGCCAGCAACTCTTTGTAACTGCCAGACAATTCGGCAGCGCTGACATCTGCTATTGCTTGTACCGACTGAGATTCGACCAAAACAAAGCATGACACCGCCAATGCAGCACTAATATTTTGATTTTCAATATAACCTAATGGCAAACCATCACCTGCGGCGATCGCACCTTGTTGCTCTTCCCCGTCGAGTTGAGAAGCCCAATCGTGACAGCGATAAATTAAAACGCGGTCTGTTTTCAGAAATTGGCGCACTTCTGCGACGGTACTTTGAAGAATGCTTGCGGTGTCTATTGACGATCGAATATGTTCGATCATTTGTCCCAACAGCCGCTCCCGGAGAGCTTGTTGTCGCAATTGTTCTTCGACTTGCTGGCGTTCGATCGCGTAATAAATCGCCCGCACCAGCAGAGTTCTGTGAAATCTTCCCTTCACCAAACAATCTTGAGCGCCCGATCGCAATAGCGACAGCGCCGTATTATCATCATTGATATCCGTCAGCACCACCACCGCCACTGTGGGCGATCGGGCTTTCAAAATGGCAATATCCTGCCTTCCCCCCAAGCTGTCTGACACTGACAGATCCAACAGTATTGCATCAAATTTTTCTGCTTCTAGACACGCCAATCCTTTCTCCAGAGACTTAACAGTTTGAAGGCAAAACAAAGACTCGCTGAATGACCCTAAAAGGTCTTCAATCAGCGTCGCATCTGCGAGGTCATCCTCAACCAACAAAATTTTCAGACATTGATGACGTGTTAACACAACTATAGCGTTCGCAGCGGGTTGAATGAAACTTTTTTGTTTTGAAATCTATACTTACCCTGCAATATGTCGGTCTATCAAACGTAGCCTACAATCACACTATCCATATCAACGTCAATTAAAGCTTACAGATCCCGACGCGGGAGCGAAACTATTTCAAACCAATACTTACATAAAGTCTTCATTACTTCAACCAATCCTTCAAAAGTGACTGGTTTGGATATGAAAGAATTAGCACCCAAGGTATAGCAAAGCAAGATATCTCCGCTGCGGTGCGACGTTGTGAGAATCACCACCGGAATTTGTTGTAAATCCGGGTCAGCTCTGATCGAAGTTAGTGTTTCTCGCCCGTCTAGCCTCGGCATATTCAGATCCAAAAGTATCAAGTCTGGCTGGTGCCAATTGCTGATACCAGCATATTCACCGCTACCGTACAAATAGTCTAGCACTTGTTCTCCATTTTCCACAAATTTTATTTTAATTGTTAATCGCACTTCTCGCATTGCTTCCTGCATCAAAAAGCGCGTGTCCTCATCATCGTTGGCTATTAGAAGAGTAAAGCTTTTATTGTTATAATTCACGACTTTACCTCACCACCAAGAAATTTTGTGAAGTAGGGGGACTTGGAGCAGTGTCCGATCGCCTGCAAAGCATCTCTAGTCCTCATCCGGCCAACCAAGCTGAAAAAATTGCAATTGTGTTGCAGCAATTTGAGATTTTGCATAATGCGCCAAGCTTTGCGAATCCGGCTTGTTTCACTTGGCACTCTGTCCGAGAACAGACCAACTGACAAGACATCACAAATGCTAGTCTGCGAATTACTAGGGAAACGACTGCATCCCAAAGCAAGATGCTCGGGATAAATTTGAAATAAACTGACAAGTCTTGCACGCACCGCTGATTGTTAAGTTGTATAAGGATCGAGCTAATATATTGATCGTGATAGATTTTGAACTCGATGTCATCAGTGAATATGCTACTCTTTTACCAGGATTTATGTAAAGACAAGATAAAGTTATTTAAGATTTAAGTAAAACCAGTTTCAAAAAAGTATCGAAATCTAGGCCCGCGATCCAAACCCGGACAGTCCTACCCAATTCCCAATTCCCAAATCTCAAATCTCCAACTCGTACCCTCGCGACTTCTGTTGAGCGTACCCTCGCGAAGCCGAAGTATCTCAAATCTCAAATGGTTGATGACAGCAGGCGGACTCCTGACTTCACTTAGGTACAGGAAAAGAAAAATAAAAAGTCGAGCCTCGACCCGGTTCTGATTCTACCCAAAGGCTTCCACCGTGCCGATCGACAATTCTTTGACAAATCGCTAAACCGATACCAGTTCCAGAATATTCTTTTTGCGCGTGCAAGCGCTGAAAAATCTGAAAAATTCGCGGATAGTGCTCTTCGGCAATACCAATACCGTTGTCCTGCACCGAAAACACCCAGTTATCCCCCTGACGCAAAGCGCCCACCTGTACCACCGGCACCCTGTGGCTGCGGTACTTAAGGGCATTGCCAATTAAATTTTGAAACAGTTGCAGCAGTTGAAAACAGTCACCTGCGATCCTTGGCAAATCGCCCCTAGTTACAGAAGCTTGATTCTGGCGGATCGCCAACTGCAAATTAGCGCAAGCATCCTCAAAAACCAGATTGCAATCAATCAAATCGAAACGTTTCTGACTGCGACCAACCCGCGAATACTCTAGCAAAGCATCAATCAGCACCTGCATCCGCAGGCAAGAATTAACAATATTGTCGAGAAATTTTATTGCTTGGGCATCAAGTTGGTTGTGAAAGCGCTTTTCTAATAGTTTAGCATAGCCGGCAATCGTGCTCAAAGGCGCTTGCAAATCGTGAGAAGCCACGTAAGCAAACTGTTCGAGTTCGGCATTAGAACGAGTTAATTCTTCAGCATAGCGGGTTTGTGTCTCTAAACTCGCTTGGAGCAATTCTTGTACCAGCTTGCGCTCGGAAATATCCTCGATCGCACAAATCAAATACTGCGCCGTCCCCTCAGCATCGCGGATTGTCGAAACAGTAACGTTCGCCCAGCGCACTTCCCCATCTTTGCAGAGCAAACGTTTTTCCAGAGAAAAAGTTTGCATCTCCCCGGACAACAGCAAGCGCACGTATTCCGTGTCAGCTTCGATGTCATCGGGATCAGTAATTGCCCGCCAATGAAGCTGCAACAATTCCGATTCTGTATAGCGGACAATTTGACAAAAGCCGGGATTCACCCGTATAAATTGACCGCACAGCGCAGTTTTCGCTATACCGACAGCCGCTTGCTCGAAGATCGCGCGGAAGCGTTCTTCGCTTTCTCGCAGGGCAATTTCGGCTTTTTTGCGATCGGTTATATTGCGAAATGTTACTGCCAAACCGTCGTTTAATTTGACCGCGACAAGGTGCAGCCAAACACCTGAATTTCGCTCGCATTCGTAATAAAATTCTTGGTCTACAGTTTCTCCTGTTTCTACTACAGAAACGTACAAATTAAATAACCTGCTATTGCGAATTTCGGCAATTTCTACCAACAAATACTTGCCAACTATCTCATTTAATGGCACATCCGAAATTTGTTCAGCAGCACGGTTGACTAACAGCCACAGGAAATCCACAATATTTCCCTGATTGTTGCGGACAGCAGAATAAGCCACCACACCGTCTAAGGAACTATTTAAGATGCTAGCAAGCAGCGATTGCGACTGTTGCAGTTGAGCATTTTGCTCTTTGAGTTGCTGTTGCAGTTTTTGCAAGCTGACTTGCTTGTCGATGCGTGCTAAAACTTCTTCTGTTTGAAATGGTTTGGCAATATAGTCCGCGCCGCCAACTCGAAAAGCCTGTAATTTATCGTTAATATCATCTAGTACGCTTAAAAAAATCACCGGAATTTGTGCGGTTTCCGCTGTCGATTTCAGTCGGCGACAAACTTCATAACCGTTCATTTCCGGCATTCTAATGTCGAGTAAAATTAAATCGGGGCAATGGGCGATCGCAGAATTCAACGCCAGTTGACCGCAAATAGCTCGGTAAACTTGATATCCCTGGGCTGTTAGTAGTTGAGATAAGAACCGCAGATTGCTCGGTTGATCGTCTACCACCAATATTTTAATTGGGCTTTTATCCATTTATTTTAAACTCGATTGAGTTAAATCCATTATCCTGTCTAGCCGATAATCGACAAGCAAATCTTTTAAAGCCTCAGCTAAAGTTGGATGACTTTCAGAAATGCGATCGACAATTTGAATCGCCAGCTCTTCATTAACATCATTAGCTGCGCCGTAGAGTTCCTGCACCCAACTTCCAGGCATCTGGGCCAGCAGCGGCAGGAAAAATGAATCGGGTTTTTCGCTGACAAAATAACGCCGCCAAGCCCCCGCTTCCAGTCGGGGCAACTCTTGATAGATATAGCGCACTCCCAAGTAGCAAGCCATCTTATCAAAAAGGATTTGTTCTTGAAAAGGTTTCCGCACAAAATCGTCGCAACCTGCGGCAATAATTTCGCCTTTTCTTTCCTCAAAAGTGCTAGCAGTCAAAGCAATAATTACAGTTCGCGGTTTAGTTGCTTCCTCTTTAGCTCTAATTTGTTTGACAGCTTCAAAACCGTCCATTACTGGCATTCGCGTATCCAGCCAAATTAAATCCGGCTGCCAACTTTCCCAAAGTTCAACAGCTTGGAAGCCGTTTTCGGCTTCTCGGACTTCAAAACCAATTGGTTGCAGTATTTTTACCAGCAGCAGCCTATTTTCTTGATTGTCGTCAACTGCTAAAATCCGATAAACTGGTCTATCTGGTTCCACTCCGATTACCCGCTGCAAAGTCGCGACTGTTATTTCCGACGAAATAGCAGCAAATACTCGGATGTTGAATTTAAAACTGGTTCCCTTGCCTAAAACACTTTCTACCCCAATCTCTCCGCCCATTATTTCTACAAATTTTTTAGTAATTGTCAAACCCAATCCCGTACCGTCAACTGCTTGTTTGCCAGCTTCTGTTTGCACGAAAGCATCAAATAAAGTATCAATTTCTGCTGCTGCTATGCCAACTCCCGTATCTTCTACTTCAAATAAAATTAAATATTGTTCGGCGCTGCTAGAACTAGGAGAAATTTCTGATGCTGCGGGATGCTGCTTGTCTTCCACCCTCGCTCGCAGCCAAATGCTGCCGCCGTTTTCCGTAAATTTCATGGCATTTCCCAACAGATTGATCAAGCAGACGCGCAGCTTTTTTTCGTCAGTTTTTATATATTGGGGAACATCGGTCTCCACGGAAAATCTCAGTTGCAAATTTTTGGTTTCAGCTTTGATTTGAAACATATCTTCGAGAGTGTCGAGGAGTTGATAAAGGTCAAAGCTGCGTTCGTCTAAGCCAATTATCCCGGCTTCTATTTTCGACAAGTCTAAAACATCGTTAATTAGTTCCAGCAAATGTTGACCGCTGCGGTTAATAATTCGGAGATTTTCGAGATTTTCGTGGCTCAGTAAAGAGTCGCGGCTCATGACTTGGGTGAAACCCAGGATGGCATTCAGGGGAGTCCGCAATTCGTGGTTCATGTTGGCAACAAATTGACTTTTTGCTAGGGATGCAGCGGCTGCGGCTTCTTCGGCTTTTTTGCGTTCTATTATTTCTTGTTGGAGTTCGGTATTGCGATCGAGCAATTGTCTTTTCAGTCTTTGGATGGTCAGTTGGTGTTCGATTCGCGCTAAAACTTCTGCGATATGAAACGGTTTTGTGATGTAATCTACCCCTCCAACTTGAAAGGCGGTTACTTTGTCCAATACTTCATCTAAAGCGCTGATAAAAATAACGGGAATTTCTGCTGTCTTCGGATCGGCTTTGAGCTGCGTGCAAACTTCGTAGCCGTCCATTTCCGGCATTTTAATGTCGAGCAAAATCAAATCTGGAGAACCCGATCGCGCGGCTCTAATTGCCATTTTGCCGTTAATTACGCCCCGGACTTTGTACCCCCGATCCGACAGGGTAGCTGATAAAACTTGCAAATTTTCTGGAGTGTCATCAACAATTAATATGTTGCCTTTATTCTCTTCTGTTTGATTTCCGATCATTGATGCTATTTGTTGTTAAATTTAAAATTACTGAAATTATGAAAATAGATTAAATTGTTATTGTAGCACTCGCTCGTGAACCAAGGACTTTCATGTTTACAAAACTTAGGAATACCCACCCCAAGAATTGGGTTTTTATAAGCGGATAGGACTAAGGTTAAAAAGTAGTTGGACGCGCCAATTATAGCGATAAATTGCGACCGGACAAACCATACATAATTAGGTTCTACGTCCCAGACTTAAATAGTCGATCGACCTAAATCATCAATCATCCCTAACCCGCCTCTGTCCCCTGGAACCTCGAACTTCAACTGACCTCCGTTAAATCTGTTACATCCGTTATATCCCGTACATTGTTCGTTTGTCTAACTTCCTTCAAAGATTTCTAAACTCCTCAATCAAATCAATAATCCGATCGCACCGGAAGTTATTCGCCAAATCGGCGATCGCCCTGCTGAAACCAAGATTAATCCCAGGAATCGACGACAGCAGCCGAAAAATCTCCTCGTTATCAACCGCATCCGCCGCAGCGTACAATTCATCAACCCATTGGGTCGGCATCCCTTCAAACAACGAAGCATTCAGCGTAAAAGGTACATCAGCAGTTTCAGACGCCCAAACGTCACCGGGTGCGACAGCATCCGAACTCGGCGCAGCTTCTCGATCGTAAACATAGCGAACTCCCAGATACTTAGCCATCTTTTCCAGAATCACTTGCTCCCGAAAAGGCTTTGCCACAAAATCATCGCAACCAGCAGATAAAATCATCGATCGCTCCTCATCAAAAGCACTCGCCGTCAGAGCAATAATCACCGTTGCTTGACCTTTCAAATGCGCTTTAATTTGTTTGGTAGCTTCGTAGCCGTCCATCACCGGCATCCGCATATCCATCCAAATCAAATGAGGTTCCCAACTCGACCACACCGACACAGCTTCAACCCCATTTTCAGCGTCCCGCACCGCAAAACCAAGCGATGCCAGCATTCTGACTAACAGCAAGCGGCTTTCCAGGCGATCGTCAACAGCTAAAATCCGATATTCCGGCTGTCCCGGTTCCAGCCCCACAACCAAACGCGCTGTTTCAGCAACCTGAATTTCCACTGCATTTGGTAGCGAAACTTTAACATCAAATCTAAAAATACTGCCGTTACCGACACTGCTTGTCACCGTCATTTTTCCTCCCATTAACTGCACGAACTGTTGGCTGATCGGCAAGCCTAAACCAGTTCCTTCTTGAGCTTTTCTACCGCTTTCTGTTTGCACAAAAGGTTTAAACAAATTATCCATTTCTTGAGCCGAAATTCCAGCACCCGTGTCTTCAACTTCAAATTGCAAGCAGCAATTGTCACTCGACGGAATCTCTCCGCGATTTTTGTTTGACAGCAGCTCATGTTTAACCCTCAAATTAACACCGCCTTCCGCCGTAAACTTGATCGCATTTCCCACCATATTAATCAATACTTGGCGCAACTTGCTTTCATCTGTTTCTACATATTGAGGTAAGTCTGGAGTCGAATCAAAAATTAACTGCAACCTTTTTTTTTCGGCGGGCAGCTTCAGCATCTCTTCAGTGTTTTTTAACATTCTGTGCAAATCAAAGGTGCTGTTATTAACTGTCACCAGCCCGACTTCAATTTTTGACATTTGCAAAATATTGTTGATCAGATCGAGCAAATGTTCCCCGCTGCGGCTAATAATTTCTAAGTATTGCTTTTGGTCGGCATCGAGGACTTCCGCACGGGCAAGCAGTTGGGTGAAACCGAGAATTGCGTTGAGGGGAGTTCGCAATTCGTGGCTCATATTCGAGAGGAATTCGCTTTTTGCCCTGTTGGCTCTGTCGGCTTCTTCTTTGGCTTTTTTCAGGGCTGTTTCTGCTTGTTTGCGCTCAGTAATGTCGCTGGCTGTTCCTGTTGTACCGCTGATATTTCCGTCTGCGTCCAATCGCGCGATCGCCTTCGTGTTGACATCGATCGCTCGCCTATCTTTTCCTATTACTATACTTTCGTACTGAAACACATCATCTCCCGTCAACAAGCGCTGCTGCAGTTCCCTGTTCCAGTCTATTTGTCCGGGGGCTAAAAAATCGCCAAAAGAACATCCGAGCATTTCTTCAGCTTCGTAACCGTAGATTTGTTTGACTGCTTGGTTCACAAAAGTAATGTGTCCTTGGGCATCGCAAGACCAGATAATATCTTGGGAAGTTTCAACTAAATGGCGGTATTTTTCTTCGCTCTCTGCTAGAGCTCTTTCTGCCAGCTTGCGGGCAGTAATGTCCATCAAAGTTGTGAAGAGTTTTATCAGTTGCCCTTGTTCGTTGACCACTGGTTCTCCTCTGGATTCGATGTAGCGGATGAAGCCGCCCTCACTTGTTTCTGACGGGAAATTATCCGCACCAATTGTCGCTTCAGGCCGCACAATTCTAAATTCCAGACTGTAGCATTGTCCGCTAGCAATAGCAGCGTCGATCGTTGTTTGCCATTTTTGTCGATCGTCTGGATGCACGTATTGCGAAAACTCAGCTACTGTTGGCGCAGCCCGGGTTGAATCGAGACCAAAAACTTGAGATAATTCTTCCGACCAAGTAGTTGTATTAGCAGAGAAATCGCATTCCCAATTGCCGAGGCGGGCAATTCTTTGCGCTGCTGCTAAAGAAGCCGCTAAAGCGCGGAGTTTTTCTTCTGCCAATTTGCGATCGCTAATATCTTGAATCACAGAAATCACGCAAGTTTCGCCATGAATTTCAATGATTTCAGCAGACAGCAGTCCGGTTCTGAGTTCCCCAGTTTTAGTGTACCAATCAAATTCGTAGTTGCGAACAATTTGTTGTTCCCCTAACATTTCAAACAACTTTGACCGGGATTCTATACTTTTCCAAATATTAAAATCGAGCGCCGTGCGATCTAGAATCTCTGCTGCTGAATAACCGATAGTCTGGCAAAATGCCTCATTAATTTCTAAATAACTACCATCTTGAAATCGGGTAATAGTAATCGGGTTAGGAGAAGAACGAAAAGCTTTAGCAAACTTTTCCTCAGACAATCGCAGTTGTGCAGTCCGTTCCTCCACTAAAGTTTCCAATTCTTGATTCAGCGTTTGGAGTTGAGCATTTTGTTCCGCTAATTGCTTCTCCATAAAATAGCTATTGACCGCTTCTTTTACGGTCAACTTCAAATCTTCTGACTGCCAAGGCTTCGATATATAGCGGTACAACTTAGCATATTTAATAGTATTCGCCACTGCTTCGAGGTCTGCTTGTCCCGTCAGCATAATTTTGATAGTTTTGGGCAAAATTTTGTGAATTTGCTTCAGTAATTCGTCCCCTTTAATATTCGGCATCAGATAGTCCGAAATTACTGCGACAATTTCGCTGCCATCTGCCAGCAATTCATCTATTAACTCTAAAGCATCTTCGCCCCCTTCAGCAATTTCTAATAAATGTTCTTCTCCCAGAGCTTTTTTTAACTCGATTTTCAAACTTTCAAGAATTATCGGTTCGTCATCCACGCAAATAATCACAGGTTTATTGTTCATATTTTTGCCAAACCAGATTTTATAGTTTCTACTAATTCTTGGCCATCCCACGGCTTATACAAACATCGGTGCAAGTTTGCTTGCTTTTTTACCCGTTCTATTGCAACTTCGTCGGCTTGACCTGTCAGCATAACTTTCACAATCTTGGGATATTTTTGGTGAACTTGGATTAAAAATTCATCTCCTTTAATACCGGGCATTAACCAGTCCGATACTATGACCAAAATATCGCTTTCATCTTCTTCTCTAAGTTCCTCAATAATTTCCATAGCTTCATCGGCATTTTCTGCTACCTCATAGAGGTAAGCATCGCCAAATTCTTTTTTAAGCTGAATTTTTAAACTATTTAAAACCACAATTTCATCGTCAACGCACAGAATTACTGGTTTGGACATAAAATTTTACTCATCTTTGAATTTTAAATTGGGAGGGAGATTGCGCCGAATTTTTAATTTCACTCAGTGATTTCGACGGGCAAAGACACAGTAAACTTGGTTTGACCTGGCACGCTTTCTACTTGCAGTTTACCTTGGTGTTTTTCAATAATTTTGTGAACTATATCCAATCCCAAGCCACTGCCTTCTCCAGCAGATTTAGTCGTAAAAAAAGGCTCAAAAATTCTTGGCATAATCTCAGGAGGAATGCCTTTGCCACTGTCGGTAATACTGACAAAAATTGTGTTATTTTGGTGTTTTACATCAATTTTTAAAATTCCTTTGTTGCCCATCGCTTGTAAAGCATTGTGAAGCAAATTTGTCCACACTTGATTTAGTTCATCAGCATAGCATAGCACAAAGGGCAAATCAGTACCATAGTTTTTTACTACTTCTACACCGTGTTTGATTTGGTAGTGGTAAAGCGTTAAAACGGTATCAATGCCGTCAGTAATATTTACGATCGCCTTGGAGCCAGACTGGTCGTAACGAGAGTAGCTTTTTAAAGCAAAAACAATTTTTGCAGCCCTATCTGTCGCAGTAGCAATATTTTTAGTGCTTTTTTGTACCGTAGCGAATTCGTAGGCAATTTGTAAAATATTGAGATTTTTGGGGTCTTTCAACAAAGGTAAAAAAGGTTCTACGTTATTGCAGATACCAATATCTAACAATGTACAGGCAAGGCTATCTGCGTTGTCAATTGCTTCTGATTCTAATTGCCGCTGCACAAGTTTTTTCAACTGACGTTTTTCTTTACTAGATAACCTATCTGTTTCCTCGCTTGATTTATGCAGTAGGGCAAAGAAATCCTGCTGCCGTTCCGGGGATAGTTGCTGAAAAAATATCGGCAAATGCTGCAATTGTCTGCCCCAGAAGTCGGCGATGTTCTGCACAGAGGAGCGAATCGCCCCCAAGGGAGAATTGATTTCGTGGGCAACTCCGGCAATTAACTGTCCGAGGGCTGCCATTTTTTCTGATTGAATCAGTTCTTGCTGAGTGCGCTTTAGTTCTTGCAGCGTATGAGCTAATTCCGCATTTTTTTTGTGCAGCGCCGACTCTGCTAGTTTGCGGTCGCTGATGTTACGAGCAACCCAAATCACAGCATTTTTCGAGAACAAAGAAATGCAGGCAGAAAACCAAATTTCGCGATCGGCTACTGTTAAGCTATAGTCGAAATTGATGGTTTTTTGCGTTTCTAATACTTGCTTAACTAACTTCCACCAATCATCTGGGTTGTCTTCATCAAAAAAATGTTCTATAGTCAAGCTGACTGTATCGCAATCAGGATCGGAAAAGGCTGCTGTATTGGTAGGCAAAACTTCTATGTTGCCCTGAATGTCGAGTACGAGAACGATATCTGTCATGGCTTCAAAAATTCCGCGAACTTTGGTTTCAGAAAAATATAACTTTTCTTCTAGCAATTTGCGTTCGCTAATTTTTTGCTGCAATTCTTCGTTGCTAGCAGCTAGTTGAACAGTGCGCTCTTGCACTCGCTGTTCTAGTTCGGTGTTCAGGCGTCGGACTTCCTCTTCTGCTGTGGCGCGGTCTTGTATTTCCTGCTTTAACTGACTGTTAGCGTTAATTAGTTCTAAAGTTCGCTGTTGAATTTGTTCTTCTAAATTTTCATTTAAAAGTCGCAGTTGTTCCTCTACTTCGCTTCTCAGAACAGCTTCTTTTTGCAATTGTTCGTTCACTTCTTTTAACTCCTGAATTTTATTGGTTACTGTTTCTTGTAAAAGCTCGATATTGTGCATTTCTACCGGATCTAAAACCTGCAGCAGCGTACTTTGGGTCACAATTCCGGCTAAATATCCTGCTTCGTTCACCACCACCAAACGCCGGATGCGGTGCTGCTGCATGAACTGGTGAGCTTGCCACAATGTGGCTTTTATCTGCAAAAGTATCAGAGGAAAACTCATGACGGTGGCGGCATTCGTGCTGGCAAAATCAAGTTCGGCAGCTTGGAATTTAACAATGTCGCGTTCTGTGATTATGCCGACAGGTTTTTGAGTTTTGTTGTCGCATTCACTGCAAATGACTATGCAGCTTTTGCGCTGGGTTGCCATCTGTTTTGCGATTTCTAAAACTGGGGTTTTAGTTGAGGAAACTATTACTTCGGCGGTCATAATTTCTTGGGCGCGCCGCATTTGCAGTAAGTCGCCCGGTTTCAGGATTTGACGGATGCTTTCTCCGGTGATGACTCCGAGCAAGTTTCCGCCTGCGTCTGTGAGGGGCAAGTGACGGATTTTTGCCGATCGCAATATGCCCAATACCTTGAAGATATTCTCAGCTATATCGATGGAAATGGCGATCGGATTTTGCGTCATTACCTCAGAAATTGTCAGCCCTGCTAGGGGTATTTCGCTAGCAGTTATTTGGACAACATCGCGCTCAGTCAAAATCCCGATCGGTTGCCGCTCAAACGCGATTAAAACGCAACTGGCGCTCGCCTCAGTCATGGCGGCGATCGCAACTTTCAAGGGTGTGTCTGGAGGCAGCACAGGCGGTTTGAGGTCGATCGCCTGTTCGAGCAAGTGTTGGTTATCATAAATTGTGGTTGACATAAGCAAATTAAGGGGTAGAAATGGAAGTATAATCTGCAATTAAGACACTATAATAATTAAATATTTCCTTTATTTATTACCTCCCTCTCTGAATCGTGAAAGTTGATCTATCGGCGGTTGATGCAGCAAAATTATAAAGCTTACGTTATTCTGAACCGACAATTAATACTATTTTAAATTTGACATTTTACAGTGTCAAGATCCCGAACGCGAGCGAAGTTTAACATCCGTCTAATATCATTTTTGATTTGATACTTTCCATTAAAAAAAATAACAATTATAAATCACCGATCGCATAACGGTTTAGAAAGTGCCCCTAAATTTGTATTTTTTTTAAGCCGCCCAAAAATGGATACCGTGCCACGCAATCCTGTCATATAAATTCCGGTTGCACTCATACATGATGTTAACAGTTAACTGTTAATTTACTATTCTGATGAAGAGAGAATTTGATATCATCTAGAGCCAAAACATTGAGACTCCTGTATTTGCTCCGGCGATTCACGGCACTGCAAGTAAATCTCAAAATCTCAACTCTAAAATCGAATGATATCCGTCTAAAGTTGCATTTTTGGTCGTGCATCATATAATTTCGGGTGCAAAGCGGGCTAAATGGCGATCGAAATTGACACAGTAAACGTCCTTTGACCGATCGCCGATCTTACTTCTATCTTAGCCGAATGTTTTTCGACAACTTTCTTAACAATATCTAATCCCCAGCCAGTGCCTTCGCCAGCGGGTTTTGTGGTAAAAAACGGGTCAAATATGCGCGGCAAAACCTCCGGCCCAATTCCCTTGCTGCGAATATTTGACAATAACGAACATCCTCTGATTTTAAGCTCTCAGCTATATGCTGAAAACTCCACAATTGTCCATCGCTTGTAAAGCATTGTGAATCAGATTTATCCAAACTTGATTTAGTGTAGCCGCTGATATGTGTCTGCAGCGATCGCCCCAAATATTCTGATACTTGCCTGTTACCGCTAAGCCACGAGCTTCATCAATTCTTCATAAATCTAAAATCGAAAATCTTTAATCTTTAATCTAAAATGGTATAACCCTGCCTTTGCGAGCTAGCATTCAAGGCAAGGTTATTATCAAGTATTCGGAATTCAGAGCTAGTAGCCCATTGCTCGGAACGCGGATTCGGCTGCCGAGCAGTGCGTTACTCGCCCAATCGAGTTATTTTAGAGCTGCGTTCGACCAACATCAGGACTACATAAATAGTCATGACATAACCGGCGGCCAGAACGGGAATAATTAGAGGAATATCGCGATAAGTCATAATGATAACCAAAAGTCAAGGACGAGGAGGAGAAGGATAAGTTCAATACCTACGACATTAAGTCAGCACCCAAGGCAATAACTTGGTTCTGAAGGCTGCTTTTCCATATCAAGGCTGGGGGAACATTTAGGCGTTCCCGGTCAGTGGATTTTAGATTTTAGGTTTTAGATTAAAGATTTACTCGCAGATGAATCACTGGAGCAGGCACTAGCCTCTAAAATGTTCGATCTCTCTACGACTGTTGTCGATTTTAGATTTTAGGTTTTAGATTAAAGATTTACTCGCAGATGAATCACTGGAGCAGGCACTAGCCTCTAAAATGTTCGATCTCTCCACGACTGTTGTCGGTGGCTTCCGTTTTTCGGCGGGGTCAATAATGATTTACTGCTTTACAGGTGCTTAAACAACGTAAAACCATCCACTTTAGCTACTTTGAGCTACCGCGCACATAAGATACGCTAGTCTTAACTTCTGAAAATTTTTAGTCCCAAGGAACTAAAAATCTGTCCCAGAAATTTTTGCTGCGATCTGACTAATAAGGCTGGTTATACGAAATTCTTACAGGCACCTGCAAGCTACCTGCCAGCCTGGATCAATCACAGCCTGTACTTAATGTATAGAATTGTTTAAATCCTTAATACCCATAATAACACAGGGTTTCTGGGATTTACAGATTTTTCGACAAGATACTTAACAATTCGTTACAATAGGGGTAACGGCTCTGGCAGCAGGCTACTGGCTGGAGGTAGTCGGGTGACTTCGATCGGGCTACCGATCGCAAATCAGTGGCGATCGCCAAAATTTCTCTTCCCTGTTGCAAAGAATTACCTTAAAATAAAGATATGATATGTAAAATTTTGTTACTTTACGGCTTGAGTCGGCGTATCCATGATCTCTAGCACTGTCCTATTTTCCTCGGTTGAAGAAGACCTGCGACTGTTGACAGAAAACTTAAAACAGTTAGTGGGTGCCCGTCATCCCATCTTGTACGCGGCTGCAGAATACTTATTCGGCACAAAGGGAAAACGGGTAAGACCCGCAATAGTCTTGTTGATGGCCAAGGCGACTATGCCCGATGGTGCCATCACAGAAAAACACCGCCGCCTCGCGGAAATCACCGAAATGATTCACACGGCCAGTCTAGTTCACGACGACGTGGTAGACGAGTCGGACTTGCGGCGGGGAGTACCGACGGTACACAGTCGGTTTAACAACCGAGTGGCAGTATTGGCGGGAGATTTTCTGTTCGCTCAATCTTCGTGGCATTTGGCAAATCTGGACAACCTGCCAGTAGTCAAACTGCTTTCGGAAGTGATTATGGATTTAGCAGAGGGGGAAATTCAACAGGGACTAAATGGATTTGACACCAGTTTGTCTATCGAAGCGTACCTCGAAAAAAGTTACTACAAAACAGCATCTTTAATTGCCAACAGTTCCAAAGCAGCGGGATGTTTGAGCGAAGTTTCACCGGAAATAGCAGAAGATTTGTATAACTACGGTCGCCACATTGGTTTGGCATTCCAAATAGTAGATGATATATTAGATTTCACCGCTTCAACGGAAACTTTGGGGAAACCTGCAGGCTCGGATCTGATCGGCGGAAATCTGACAGCGCCAGCGCTATTTGCCCTAGAAGAAAAGCCTTATTTGGAAGTTCTCATAGAACGCGAGTTCGCTCAAGAAGGAGATATAGAACAGGCTTTGGCATTGGTAGCAGATTCTCAAGGCATAGTGCGATCGCGAGAACTAGCAACAAATCACGCGCAGAAAGCTGTCGAATACTTGGCAGCGCTGCCCCATTCAGAGTCCCGCCAAGCTTTGATAGATTTAGCAGATTACGTTTTGAGCCGACTTTATTAGCAGGAAGAAGGAAGAAGGAAGAAGGAAGAAGGGAGAAGGAACTGGGTATTAGTTACCAGCTTGGGGCTGCCAATTCCCAAGTCCCAATTCCCAATTCCTAACTCCCAATTTCCCATTGCCAACTATGCGATATCCGGGGGCAGATTGCTAGAATTTGACTGTAAAGCCGATCGGTACTGTTGCAAATAAACGCTAATTAATTCCTGCACTTGCGGGCGAGGGATTTCTGTCCCGACTTCCTGATTACCGGGATTTTCAAAAAAAACAATGCTGTCTAGACCTTCGAGGGCGATCATCTGAAATAAAATGTGAGTAACAGGCAAACACACGGGCCTGACGCGATCGCCCCCAGCCGCCGCTGCGGAGGACGCATCTTCAAGAGTGGGAAAAGCATAAATCACCTTTTTTTCCCGTCCCGGTTGCTTGAGATTGCTCAAAACCACGATCGCCCAACTTTCGTCTACCGCTTGCAGGATAGAGTATTCCAGGTGCTGTAGCTGTTGGGCAATTAAAATCAGCGCCGGGGCGATCGCCTTTAAAATTTGTGGTGTCGAACCGTCGGGCGGAGCTTTGTCGATCAGTGCTTCAATCTGTTGGTCTAAATCCATCAGTCAGTTAATTAGAAATTTGAGTTTCAAATTTTTAGGGTAACAGGTGCAGGTTAAAGTAGGTAAATACCCAGCACTGCCCACTGTGACATGACTCCGACTGTCAAGGTACGGAGCTTCTTTGAATCACTTCAAAGATTTCCTAGTTGTTCCCTTATGGGTTTTCGACTTTGACCTAGACTGAGATACTTCAGTCCCCGGCAAACCGTCTGCATAGGCGTTTTGGATTCCGACGTGTCCCGCCGTACTAATTAATTCTATTCCTCTATTTCTGATCGCTTGACCACTAGCTACATCTCTATCGGCAATGAATCCACACTCTTGACAATGATGTACTCTAACACTCAAGTCTTTTTTAACTGTTGCACCACACTCAGGACACTCTTGAGAAGTCCTCCTGGCCCTGACTTCCACAAAGAACTTACCACGCTTCCAGCACACGTACTTGGTGATAGCTCGGAATTGCCCAAAACCCTCCGCCAGCATCTGTTTGCCAAGCATCCCTTTGGCCAGAATTCGGTAATCCAAGTCTTCCATGAAGACCATATCACCCGCGTCACAAAGCGCATGAGCTTGCTTGAAGTGGAAATCCTTACGGGTATTATCAATTGTGTGGTGAAGTCTAGCAACTTTGATCCGTTGTTTCTCGTAATTTTTAGACCGCTTCTTTTTCCGATCAAGTCTGCGTTGCAGCAATTTCAGCTTGCCTTGCATCACTTTCAAGAACTTAGGCGACTTTACAAGAACTCCGTCGCTAGTTGCCAAAAACTTGGAAAGCCCAACATCTACCCCAATTGGGTGGCCGTGAGGCATAGAATTGGGAACACTAACATCGCATTGGATATTGATACTAGCGTACCAAATATCAGCCTTGTTAATTATCCGAACCTGCTTAACTACAAAGCCACTCGGTATCGGGCGATGCAAGTTAATTGCAATGGCCCCCAACTTGGGCAAGGCAATATGTACTCCCTGCACTGGATTCTGTTTAAATTGGGGAAACAACAAAGACTTGAATTGTCCAAATTTTTTAAATCTGGGAAATCCATGCCCAACTTTTTGAAACCCATCCCAGGCTCGGTGCAGTTGTTTAATAGCTTGCTGCAAGACTTGGCTTGGTACTTCGCCCAATCGGGGAAACACCTTTTTAGCGTTTGGCAAAGCATTAAGCTGATTCACTTCGCTAGGAAAAGGACTGTCAGCAGCCATGATATACTCATGACTGATAGAGCATCTGTCAACCATGCACTTCCGGCTATTGCACCAATCCTTAATTTCGCGCAGCCCATAGTTATAGGCGACGCGACAAACATCCATCCACTCTTTGAGCGACTGCTCTTGAGTGATGCTGGGATAGATTCGATAGCGGTAATTCATGGTTAGCATTCCACTAACTTAACATATTTAGTGGCAGATGCAACGCTAGTAAATATAAAGTCGCCATAGAAGGACGGGGTTTTAAACCCAATTTTTTGATAAAATCTAAAATTATAAATTTAAAGTCCCAGGGTGTGCTACTTTCAAAGTGAGCTGTCAACCATCATGCGGGAAATCGGCCAGAGCGTGGAAACCATATTTCAACTGCTGTTAGACGAACTCAAAAAGTCCACTCGGGCGTCTGAGCAGAACTGCCAAGATGTAGCAGGGCGACTCGCAGCAGAAGTCACCAGGATATGCACAGAAAGCCAGCGGATTCAAGACTCAGGAGACATAGAAGGTGCAGCCGAGAGCCTCGCCCGGCACCGCTTGCAACAATGTCTGCACTATGAAAAATTAGGATCCGGGCCAGGGCGAGTAGAATTGCAAAGCACCCTCAGCGCGATCGTCTATCGCTCCATCACCCCTCCCCAGTTGCAGTCTAGCTATCAGGCGCGAATAGAACTGATCAGAGATTTCTTGCAAGGATTTTATCTCGAAGCTTTAAAGGCTTTCCGGCGCGAAACCCAACTACCACCCACCTACAGCCCCCGCACTCGCTTAGAACTAGCAGAGTACATGGCCTTTGTAGAGCGCTTCGGCAAACGGCGCATTCCCTTACCTCGGAACCGCAGCCAGCAACTAATTATTTTACGGGCCCAAACCTTTTCCCAGCAGCAGCCCAAAGAAACCTCTGTAGATATGGAACAAGCCGCCGACGGAGGGGCTTGGGATTCTGACCAAACTTGGAACGACACCTCCGTGCACTCGGTGCGGGAAGCAATGGCCCGACAGGGTTCATCTGCAATTCGCCCCCCAGCCGACGAGTCAGAATCTCTGCGGCAAAACGTGATTGACGAATTAGTCGCCTACTTAAAAGAGCGCAACCAAGAAGAATGCGCCGATTACTTCGTGCTGCGCTTGCAAGACTTGCCGACTAACGAAATAGAGTCGATCCTGGGCATAACTCCCCGCCAAAGAGACTATTTGCAGCAGCGCTTCAAGTACCACTTGCTCAGGTTCGCCATGTCGCACCGCTGGGAACTCGTTCACCAGTGGCTGGAAGCAGACTTAGACAAAAATTTAGGTTTGCTGCCTTCTCAGTGGCAGTCCTTTGGCGAACAAATTGGCCCAGAGGGACAGCGTTTGTTACAGTTGAAACAACAAGGTCTGTCAGAGTCAGCGATCGCGCAAACCCTCGGCAGCACGGTAGCCCAGGTACAGAAACGGTGGTTTAAATTGCTGGAACTTGCCTGGGAATTGCGAAATCGTTCAGATTCCGGAGAAGGGGCATCTACTGATGAATAACGAAACGAACAGGGATGCAGAGGCTTTCGAGCGCCATTTTTTAGACTGGATATTGCAGGCGCCAATCCCGAATGCCTCTAGCGAAGAGCAGGAAAACGTCAATGACCCCCTTCCCTCAGAAGAGTGGGGCGAAACAGAAGAGAATTCCGGGGTGGAATACTGGGAATGGGACGAACCAGACCCGCTGGACTATCAAATGGGGTCGCAGAGCATTTCACCCGCACAACCCCTGACTATTGGAGAAATACCGACCGTGCAAGACCGTTTTCAGACCTTGTTAAAAGAAAGGCTTAGATCCGAAATTGAAGCCAACCCGCCGCTGTTCCCCTGGGAAACAGAACTCAAGAGCTACGAACACGACTATCCAGACGATGCAGTCCCCCAATGGGTTCCACCCCTGCACCTCTGGACTCCCCAACTACAAAATATTAGATGGGGTCGCCTGCCAATTCCGATCGCCCAAGGGGTTTTTGCTCAACTGCTAGAACCTTGTCAGCAATTGGTAATGTCGTCGCTGCGGGAAGGCTCGAAATTAGTTCGCGCTGTAGATAGTTTATTTCCGGGCCAGTCTGAGGAACTCAACCAATTAGCTGGTTTCGTACTCAGAGGTGCTACCAGAGGAATTACAGGTTTAGAAGTAGAAGATTTACCGAATTACGAAGCGGCAACTACCGATCAACAAATGCTAATGTCGTTGTTGGCCGCCCGAGAAATCCTTGAGTCTCTAACTTTGAATTGTCCTGTAAACCAGCCCCCTATTTCGCGGGAGTGGCTGACTGCTTTGGGTTCCCTGACTCTCTCAGCTCAATACCTGTCGAACCGCAACACAGAACCACCAAGGCCGTGTTTAAGAGTTGAGTGCGAATTTCCAGGGGGAGGAAGTTTGGAACTCAAGGGAGGAGATGCCGAAGCAACTGCACAGCGTCCGAATTCCGGGCATTTAAGTGTGGAGTTGTTTGACCCGCAACCTGACAAGACTTATGCCCTAGAAGTTAAATTCCAAAACTTCGATACCAGACCTCTGATGTTTGCTATTCGTCCAACTTTGTAAAGACAAAATAGCAAATAGAAAAGTCAAATTAGAGTAAATAATTTAGATTTTTACTCTGCGGTTTGACCTCACACAAAAACGAATACAATCTGCTGAAGTCTGTCGCGGAAAGCCAAAAATTTTAGATATTAGTTAAAACCCAGATAAATCTGTGGATTCAATCTAAAATCTAAAATCTAAAATCTAAAATCGTTGGATGGGTGCACATGACAACTGATAACCTGCGAAATATACCTGTTTTGGGTAAACTGTGGGAGCGGATAGAGGCAATGCCTCCGCCGGTGACTGAGGATTCTTTACTGCTGCGAATCCTAGTTCAGTTGTTGGTAATTGTGGGAATTGTGGCTACTGATGTTGCTTCTGAAGAAAGCCTGAACCTGTGGGCTGTGCCTGTTAGTATTGTGGGAGCAACTTGGAGTTGGTACCGCCGCCGCGATCGCAATGTAGCCGCTAAATTCTGCATAGCTATTGGAATGCTGGTGGCGCTGTTTGCCTTTTTTACCCGCTTGGTGGGAGAATTAAACGATACGCGGTTAGTTTTGGCGCAACTGTTAATTAACATTCAAGTGTTGCACAGTTTCGATTTGCCCCGCCGCAAGGATTTGGGCTATTCGGTCGTCATCGGGCTGATTTTGTTGAGTGTAGCGGCGACCATCAGTCAAACGCTGACTTTTGGGCCGCTGCTGTTGGCATTTTTGGCTTTAGTGCTGCCGACTTTGGTGCTGGATTACCGATCGCGCTTGGGACTCTCGAAGCTAGAAAACATCAATCCGGCGACAGAAAGTAGAAGTAAAAACAACAATTTATCCCTATTTGCTGCTACTTTATCCCCCAAGTATTTTAGTTTGTTACTGTTGATAACTGTAGGGTTGGGGCTGGCTATTTTTGCGTTTTTGCCGCGCCTCCCAGGCTATCAATTGCGGACTTTTCCCGTGAGTGCTCCTATTGAATATCAGGGGGAGTTTGACTCGCGCAGCATTCTGAATCCGGGGTATGTCAGGGGGGGAAATCAAAAAGGAACTGGCGGAGGGAAGGGGAGAAACCCAGACAAAGGGCCAGGAGAGGTAGACTCTACTTTTTATTACGGTTTCAACCAGCGCATCAATCAAAATTTGCGGGGGGTATTAAAACCTCAAGTGGTGATGCGGGTGCGATCGCAGGCGGCGGGTTTTTGGCGAGTGTTGGGCTTTGACAAATATACCGGTCAGGGTTGGGAAGTTTCGCGCAACGACGACGCTTTTAAGGTGAATCGACCTCGCTGGTCTTATCAATTTTATCTGAATCCGTATCCGAATGCGCCCCGCACTCAAGAGGTGATTCAAAGTTATACTATTCTTGCTCAGTTACCGAATTTGATTCCGGCTTTAAACAAGCCGAAGGAACTTTATTTTCCGACGCAGGAAGTGGCGATTGATGCGGAGGGAGGTTTGCGAGCGCCTGTGGAATTGGCGGAAGGTTTGACTTATACGGTGATTTCTAACGTGCCGTTTCGCGATCGCTCCTTGTTGGGGCAAACTGGTACTAATTACCCGAAAAATATTCGCAAATTCTATTTGGACGTGCCGCCAGAAATTGCCCAGAAAGTGCGAGAAAAAACTGAAGAAATCTTGTTGGGGAGAACAAGAGTGGCTAAGTCGGACAGGGCGATCGATTCTCCCTACGAAAAAGCTTTGTACTTAGCTCAATATTTGAAACAAAATCCTAATTACAAACTTGTCAAAGCTTTGCCTTATTTAGAAGAAAGTGAAGATTTAGTCGAGGGTTTTTTGTTTGGCTATCAAAACACGCAAGACGGCAAAAAAGTTACAGGCGGATATCCCGACCATTTTTCGACGGTACTGACAATTATGCTGAGATCGATCGGGATTCCGGCGCGAGTGGCTGGCGGTTTCGATACGGGAGAATTCAATCCGTTTACAGGTTTGTATGTGGTGAGAAATACCGACGCTTTCTTGATGACGGAGGTATATTTTCCCAGATACGGGTGGTTTGGTTTTAATCCGATTCCAGGTTATCCGCTGATTCCGGCTTCGGTGGAAGACAACCAGACTTTTAGCGCGCTGGAATCGTTTTGGAAGTGGATCGCGGCTTGGCTACCGACTCCTCTCAGAAGCGGGCTGGATTCAGTTATAGGTTTTGTAATTGGCTGGATCAGTTTGATTCTGGGTTGGTTTCTGGGACAGTTTGCTAGGGGTTGGGTGGGGTTATTTACTGGGTTGATTAGCGCGATCGGCTTTGGCTTCTTTGGCTGGTTAATTTGGCAAGTGTGGCGCAAGTGGCGCTACCGCCGCTGGCTGGCGAAGTTGCCGCCGGTGGAGGGGGTTTATCAGCAAATGTTGAAGGATTTGGCGAGTCGGGGATTTGCCAAGCAGAAAGCTCAAACGCCTTTGGAGTATGCTGAGGCAATGCGCGGTAATCATGCAACTGATGAAGCTGAGGTGATTGATGAAGTTTCGCAAGCTTACGTGCGGTGGAAGTACGGGGGCGAAGCGGGAAATTTGAGTCAGTTGCGGCAGTTGGTAGAAAATTTGAGGCGATCGCACTTGAAGAAACTCAAAAAGCTAAGATAATATAAATTCTCAGTCGGACACGGCGCCATGTCCTGACTGTGGTAATATGAATATCGCGAAAATTGCAAATAATTTACCGTGCCGATGGTAGCTTGAGTTCGATACCCAGTTTTTGACCGACATCGATCGCCTTATCAGCAAAATCAGTCACGCCAGCGATGCCAACTCCGATCGCAGCCGCCGTCGCTAAAATAGCTTTTAAACTTTTCTTTAATCTAGCTGGATTCCTTTCGTTTTCCGGTTTCTTGATTTCGGATTCAACATCTTCAATATCGATAACTACACCCTCGCGAATGTCTTCTGGAAACTGGGCGGCAGTTTCACGCATTGATGAAATTAGTTGTAGCAGTTCGGCGGTATTGGCGTTATTGTTTTGGATAAATGCGTTATTCCTAACTGTGGTGTTGTCGCTGCCAATCACACCAGACATCGGGCCGTTGAAGTTGTTGGTTTTGGAAGAATCTTGAGTCATTTTTTTACCGTTAACGTTGATATTGAATTGAATGCTAGAAGAATCTCCAAAATCGGGGCGATCGATTCCAGAAATTCGCTCTTTCTCTTCCCATTGTTGCAAATTATCCGGGAAATCTTCCATCAAGCCGCGTACGTTGACCATTTGATAAGATTTGTCGCATTCGACTTCGTAGCGGCGGTTGGTCAAACGGCGGCGCAAAGACTCAAAATTGTAGAGGTGAGGGTCTTGGCTGCCTTTGCATTCGGCACAGTTGCAGGGGATGAATTCTTGGTATTTGAGGCGATTGTCGTAAGTCGCGTGAATTTTCCAGAGTTCGTGGCGGATGCGGTCTAAAAGAGATTTTTTGTGGTTGCCGGAAACTCGAATGCGGATTTCTCGTTGGTGGTAATTCTCGATAACTTCAGCCTTGGCGTAATTGTCGGCGAGGATGACTCCATCGCGCCACACGATATCTCCCCTACCCTTTGGTAAAGAAGGTTGAGGGCGGTAGATTAACAAGTGCATTTCGACGATAAAACGGGTAATGATGCCTTTGGGCATGAAGTCGTATTCGTAGCGCAAAATCAGGTTATCGGTGTCGTCCCAGGTGTAATCGGGCGTTTCCAGGGGGAGAAGTTGCGGGGCGATGTAGCGTCTGGGTTGGCAGGGGATTTCGTAACACAGTTTGAAGTGTTTCATCAAGTGGAGTAGTTCGTCGTGCAAGTCTCGGTATTCTCTTTCGCACCAGATTTGTTTGAGGTTTTCCTGGGTGAAATACCCGCAGTTGGCGATGACTTCTGCGTTGTCGGCGACTTCTTTTTCGTCAGTAATTTCTTTCTTGCTGATGACTTTGTAAACAGCATTGGTTGCCAATTCGGGACGCAGAATGACTATGTTTTTGAGGATGGGGTCTTTTTGGAAGTGGAGGATAATTCCCAAGTCGTGAAGGTATTTGCTGAGAGTCAGCATGGCGGGTTTATCGGATTTTTTAAAGCCTTGGCTGGCGCAGATGTCGAAAAATTCGCTGACTGCGATGTGGGTTTGGCGTTGGGAATAGTTTTCTAAAATGTGGCGGACGCTTGCCCAGCGTTTGGGAACGGGCGTGCTGATGTGGTCGAGGGTGGCGATGCGGTTTTGGAGGGCGCGTTGGAGTTCTGCGAGTCCGCGATTGCTGGCGAGGTTGGTAGCGAAATCTTTTTCTAAATTGGCAAAGTCGCGCCGCTGTTGGGAGAGGTTGATTTCGCAGCGGATGTCTTGTTTTTCGTTTTGGACGAGGAAGACGGGACTGCTGTTGCTGAGGAGTTCGACGGCACTCAGCCAGTAGCAGAGGTTGGGGTTTTGGCGGCGGTTATCGACGAGGAGGACGTACAGGGAACGTTCGGTGAGGAAAAATTGGTGGGTGGCGTGGTAGATTTCCTGTCCGCCAAAGTCCCAGAGGTGGACGCGGAAAGGTTTGCCGTTGGCTTGTGTGAATTCCCAGCGCATCACGTCGATGCCTTCGGTGGAGGGTTCTCGTTCTTTGAGTTCGTAGTTGCGGTTGAGGAGTTTGTTTGCAAGGGTGGTTTTTCCCGCTTCGCCTTCGCCAACAATCAAAAGTTTGGCTTCGTTGAGTTCTTCGGTAGCGTCGGGGTCGCGGGTTTGGAAGTAGAAATCGAGGATGGTACGTAAATCGCCTGGTTGAGATGATTGTTTTCCGCCCAATATTTCCAGCGGAATTGGTATCGGATTACCTCGCAAATCCAGTTTTTCCAGCTTCTCCATGCCACGAATCGCCTCTGGGATGGAGGTAATCTGATTGCCACCGAGGTCAAGCCGTGTCAGATTCGACAGTTTGCCGAGCGCCTCTGGGATGGAGGTAATCTGATTGCTACTGAGGGAAAGCTCTGTCAGATTCGACAGTTGCCCGAGCGCCTCTGGGATGGAGGTAATCTGATTGCCACTGAGGACAAGCTGTGTCAGATTCGACAGTTGCCCGATCGCTTCTGGGATGGAGGTAATCTGATTGCCACTGAGGACAAGCTGTGTCAGATTCGACAGTTGCCCGATCGCTTCTGGGATGGAGGTAATCTGATTGCCACTGAGGACAAGCTGTGTCAGATTCGACAGTTGCCCGAGATCATCTGGGATGGAGGTAATCTGATTGTAACTGAGGACAAGCTTTGTCAGATTCGACAGTTGCCCGAGATCATCTGGGATGGATGTAATCTGATTGTCACTGAGGCTAAGCCGTGTCAGATTCGACAGTTTGCCGATGACTTTTGGGATGGATGTAATCTGATTGTTATGGAGGTCAAGCTCTGTCAGATTCGACAGTTGGCCGATCGCCTCTGGGATGGAGGTAATCTGATTGCTCATGAGGTTAAGCTGTGTCAGATTCGACAGTTGGCCGATCGCCTCTGGGATTGCTGTAATCTGATTTTCACTGAGGTAAAGCCGTGTCAGATTCGACAGTTTGCCGATCGCCTCTGGGATGGCTGTTAAACCAATCCTGGTTAAATTTAAACTCTCTAATTGCTTCATTTCCAGCAGCAATTCTGGCATCGTTCCGAATGGATTGCTGCTGAGGTCAATCGATCGCAAATTTACGAGTGATCGCAATTCCTCTGGCAGTGTTCTTAATTGATTCGGGATTATTAGTTTCAGACTCGGGTTAACATTAAACCCTTGCCACCTTTCTACCTTCCCCAACACCAACTTCTCAAGCTGCGTGCACTTGCCAATCTCCGGCGGCAATTCCTCCAAGTCCAGCCCCGACAAATCCAGTTGAGTCAATTTTTCCTCGGCTGCCCGGTGAATTCGCCGCACTGCTTCCTCTCGCGTCATGCCCTTTGTCTCTGGTAGGATTCATTTTATTGTGACAGGAATTTTTGCTTGGTGGGGGGGAATCACGACACGGCAGTGCCGTTTCCCGAAAATTAATCTGGCGATGATTATATCCGAGGGAGGGCGAGCGTCGATTATTTTGGGGTAGGGAAACGGCATTGCCGTGTCCTCCGTGGCCTACGCATCAAAACCTTCATAACCGGGTTTTTTTGGGTTTCTACGACTGTAACCCGTCTTCTGAGCAAAAACCCGGTTTCTTGCCACCCGCGAGGAATCTGGGGAGGAAAAAGGCTACACATTTTTTGTTTAGTAGATTTATGTTAAAGGGAGATGAATGATTCGGTCTTGGTATTCGTTATCAAACGAACCATCAACAATCACAATCAATTCCTCAATATTTTGCCCAATACTTAAATCCTGATTCAAAACGAAAATCCCTGGAATATGACCACCTTGAGCCAGATGATCTACCAAATGTACCGGCATTGACTTGCGATTGTTTGTCACCAAAATAAAGTTACGATCCTCACACCAAATCAAAATATCTGGATCGAGAGTGCTTTTTGGGGGGGTACCAATTTCGCCCACTGCCCAAACTACTAAATCAGGGCATTCTCGCCGAAGTTGTGTAGCATAAATGGGCGTAACATTCTCGTCCATTAAATATTTGAGCGCCATTTCTCAAGCACCCTGGATAACAGATTGTCTTTCCCGTTCAGCTTTCAATTTTCGCAATCTTTCTGTCGCCGGATGGGGATTTGCTACTTGGAGCTTTCGCTGCTGATGCGACCATTCCAACCAATCTTGTATATATCTACTTACTGATTCCTTGTTCAGCAAATAATACAAAATAGTTGTGTAAACTTCTGCTAAAGTTAGAGATGGATAGAATTGCTGAATTTCTTCTGGGGTGCGTTCCCGATGCAAATATTCATACAGTACCGTCTCAATCCCGATGCGATGTCCTTTAATCCGAATATCATCCGGTGCTAAGAAATCAAAATACTGATTCATTTCCATATCTAAAATCCCTCTTTTAGCTATCTACTATTCTACTATTCGGTTTGATGAGAAACTATAATGCGATCGATTTCTGCGCGGTGGCGATCGTAATAACGCCAAGCATTCTCTAAATCGCGATCGGATAAACCTGGATAATTCCGAAGTAATTCAGCCTCATCAGCCCCCTGTTGGTGAAGCGAAACCAGCGTCCAAACAGGAATGCGGGTGTTGCGAATTTGGGCATATCCTCCACACACTCCAGGCGTACTCTGAATCGCCCTAGCCCAGAGTTTTTCTTGAAACAGCAAACTCTCTTCAGGTGTCAGCGACTCAATGACTTGAATTAAGGAGTCAACCAACTGAATGTTCATAGCTGATAATTTACGCAATGTAGAATAGTGCGATCGCTCAAACTATCATAGCAAATTTCCCCCAACACCAAAGTCTCAAGCCCAGTGCACTTGCCAATCTCCGGCGGCAATTCCTCCAACTCCAAACTCGGCAAATCCAATTTTGTCTCGCCCTCATCCGTCGCTTTGTCGATTAACTGCATCAATAATAATACGATCGATTTCTTCCGAGTGGCGATCGTATGATTAAAACAACGGTTAAAAGATGAAAGCCAATGATGACCAGCCTGAATGTGGATACGGCACTGCTACAAGAGGCGATCGAACTACAACGAGAAAATTCGCTGGAAACCTTAGTTGAAATCGCCTTGCGCGAATACATTCAACGCCGCAAACAACCGCAGTATCTCGAACTTAGCTTTGGAGAATCTCTCGGTGCATTTCTGGAAAAATATCAAGTGCACGAATTGAGCTTAAATCCCGATCGAATTTGGGAAGATGTTCGCGCCGGAACAAAGCATTGAGTTTAGTGCGGATAAAAGGACTTGAACCTTCACTCCTTTCGGAACCAGAACCTAAATCTGGCGCGTCTGCCAATTTCGCCATATCCGCATTTTGACACCGAACTATTATAGCACAGCACAAAGCCATGCGTCAAGATCCAGAAACCCGGTTATTTTTGGACACCGGGTTCAATCATGAGTTATAGCCACAGCAATTTTCCGTATATTTGACTCGTCACTTAGTTTTGCCCGATCGCCTTCCAAGTGATTTCGTCAACCACGCCGTCAGCCGTCAAACCCTTATACTGCTGAAAGCTCTTGACAGCCGTAGTAGTGCGAGTGCCAAAAATCCCGTCAATCGGGCCCGGATCGTAACCCTGCATTTCCAAACGCACCTGTAGCGTCTTCACCTTAGAACCCGCCGCGCCTTTAGTCAGAGCAGTTGCAGGATTTGTCGGAACTCGATCGCTCTTTTGAACGGGAGAGTCGCTTTGAACTGGAGCATTACTCTGCAAACTTTCAGAAGCCGACACCGGATCTGCTGCTAAAGCAGTCCAAGTTTGTTTATCGACAATACCGTCGGAATTCAAACGCTGAGACTTCTGAAAAGCACTCACAGCCGATTTGGTGCGAGAACCGTAGGAACCGTCGATTTTCCCGATCGCAAAACCGTGAACTTGCAACCGCTGCTGTATGGCCGCAACTTCAGGCCCATCTGCTCCCGCCGAAATAGTTTTTTCCTTTCTCACAGGCTGCTGCTCCCCTGAATAAAAAGGCTTATTAAACATACCTCCTTGGGAATTTGCCTCCGGCTGTGTAGACGCACCAGGATCGGCGGGACTCACAAAGTCTCTGCGGTATTGTTCCTGCACAAAGGGTTTGGAGTCGAAGGCTGCATTTGCCTTTTTGGTCAACCCAGGAGCGAACAGAGCTAGCAAGCTAAAAATCGTAACAGTAGTTAAACGCATAAGTTTCATCCTGTTGGTAAAGTTTGACAAGGTTTCCCTGTTTTCATGTTTCTCAATCTCATTGTATTACCCGGATCGCTTTCTAAGAAATATCTTTCCAGGCCTTTAGAAATTCGGTAATGGGACAGGAGCAGTCAGAAGTTGCTAGTTGGAAGTTACGAATTGAAAGTAAGCGCCGTTTCGCGCTATTCCTTAGAAACCGGGTTTCTGAGGAGATGGTTCGTTACTAGAGTCAATATTTTCATAGAAACTGGGTTTCTTAGCAATAGTCCTACGGTACAAAAACGGCTCTCCTTCACAAATCTTTACTAGCGGGTTTTGTACAAAGTCGATCGCTCCGAGGCCAACTTTTTTCTCTCAACCGGCCCCTACAAATCCCAAATCGCCACTTATCGGTTCGCGTGTTCTGCCAATAAAGCCTTCGCTCTCGACTTGTAAATCAGATAAAACAGCTCTTCTATATAGCGGAGCATATCTTAGCGGTTTTCCTGAGACGAGTAGTTCCAAAAACCGTAAGTCTTGGCCAGAGTCAGCAGCCTGCTAGTATGAATTTTCCCGGTATAGGTGCTGTAAACTCGGTCAATTCCTCGCGTTGAAATTTCATATCAATAGTTAGGGTTTTGTTCGCATTTCGATAAAAAATCTATAATTTTTTCGGCAGTTTTCTAGTGGTTTGTCGGGTGATATAAAACCCATTTACCCATCTTGAATAATTTCCAGCGGGCCGCTAAACTGAGTCCCAAACGTCGGAATACCGGTAATCATTGCTTCGAGAATTGTCAAGCCGAAAGCTTCAAATAAAGCCGGATGAACAAATATACCTTGGCCGTCGGCGATTACCCGGTAGATTTCGCCGGACAGGCTTTTGGAAAGCCGCACTCCCCTGATTTGATTTTTTTTATTTGACCTAAAAAATAGAGCGATACTATCTGAGTATCGCCCTATTTTTTGGGGCTGGTACTTTTTTTAATATCATTGTAAAGTTTGCAATCAGAAATTACTATCCCTCAAATGACATAAAATTCCCCGTATTTGTGGCGAATGTAACGGACAAAAGGATCGATAGTTAAAGGTGAACCGGTCACGCGATCGATCAATTCAACTGCAGTGTATTTGCGGCCGTGCTGGTAGATGTTTTGTTTGAGCCAGTCGTGGAGTAGAGTAAAGTTTCCCTGTTCTATTTGTACGGTAATTTCGGGATTGCTTTTGACTGCGGTTTCGTAGAATTGAGCGCTCATCAAGTTGCCGAGGGTGTAACCTTGGAACATTCCGCCGATCGTCCCGACGTACCAGTGAACATCCTGCATCGCACCATCGCTGTCGGTGGCGGGGACAACGCCGAGGTCTGTTTTATAACGTTCGTTCCAGGCTTCGGGGAGGTCTCGCACCGCTAGTTTGCCCTCTACCATTGCCAATTCTAGGTCAAAGCGGATGGCGACGTGGAGGTTGTAGGTTACTTCGTCGGCGTCGGTGCGGACGAGCGATCGCGAGACTTTGTTAATTGCCCGGTAAAATGTGTCAGTGGATACCTGTCCCAACTGTCGCAAAAATACGCCTTGGAGTTGCGGGTAAAAACATTCCCAAAAACCGCGACTGCGCCCGACCAAATTTTCCCAAAGCCGCGACTGGCTTTCGTGCACGCCGGAGGAAATGCCGCCAGCCAGAAGCGTACCTTCAAATTCTGGGGAATTGCCGAGTTCGTAGAGGGCGTGTCCGGCTTCGTGGATGCTGCTGAACAAAGCTTGATCCAAGTGATCTTCGTAGACGCGGGTGGTGATTCGCACGTCGTCTATGGAGAAGTTGGTCATGAAGGGGTGGAGGGTGGTGTCTTGCCGTCCGCGCTGGAAATCATACCCCATCCGTTCTACGACTGTGCGGGTGAATTCTAGTTGCTGGGCTTCTGAGAAGTATTGATGCAAGCAGGAGTCGTCGGCGGCGGGTTGAGAGGTGATCGCTTCGACTATGGGGACTAATTCTTGACGCAGTTGGGCGAATAGGGGGCGCAGCAGGGATACTTTCATGCCGTAGTCGCTGCGATCGATCAAAGGATCGGCGATATGTTCGTATCCGGGGAAAAAGTCGGCGTATTGCCTGCTTAATTCTAGGGTTTTTTCGAGATAGGGTTCGACGGTTGCGAAGTTGTTGTCTGCTTTGGCCCTGGCCCAAGCTTCGTAGGAGTCGGCTTGGTGGCGGCAGAGTGCGGACATGAAGGCTGCGGGGACTCTGGCGGCGCGATCGTAGTCTCTGCGGGCGATGCGGATCAGGCTGGCTGGGATGGAGTCGTAGGGGAGGGCTTGTTCGTAGAAACGCAAGTCTTCTAGGAGTTCGCCTATTTTGGGGTCAGTAAATTTTTCGTGGGATATTTGTTTGAGAGTGGCCAACTGGCGGCCTCTGGCGGTTGCACCTTTGGCGGGCATATAAGTCGCCTGATCCCAATGCAGCAGCGACGAGGCTGATTCGATGTCAGTAACTTCTCTGAGGTGGGCTGCAAGTTGAGCAAATTTTGCTTGAGTTTTGTCTAGGGTTTGCATGATTGGCGTTGGAGGTACTGTTTTGCCTAAAAAGGTTACAGTGCGGCATTGGTATCCATCAATCATTGCTACCCTGAAATCAAGCTAAAAACCGCACTTCTTCCCGTATTGTACGCAATTTCGAGTCATTCTGGCAGAGTTTACGGTATTTCTTCGGATTGAGCTCGATCGCCCTTGATAAATTTTCGATCGCCTTGCTGGTGATGCTTGCTAAAGCTTCAGGGTTGTTTGTACCATCGCCTGCTGCTTTTTCTAGGAGGTAAATGCAAGCTTTTTGATAGTAAAGATTTGGGTCGTCGGGTTTGAGTGCGATGATTTTATCGTAGGACTCTCTGGCTTCGGTAAATCGTTGGATTTTTTTGAGGGCGACGGCGCGGTTGTACCACGCTTCGGTGTTTTCTGGCTGCAACTCTACGGTTTTGTCCCAAGAGGCGATTGCTTCTTCAAACCGCTGTAAGTTGGCCAAGGCCAGGCCGCGGTTGTACCAGGTTTCGCTATCCTCTGGCTTGAGTGCGAGGGCTTTGTCCCAGGAGGCGATCGCTGCTTCAAATTTTCCCATTTGGGCGATCGCCGTGCCGCGTTTGTTCCAGGCTTCAGCGGAATCCGGCCGCAGTTGCAGGGTTTTGTCGTAGGAGGCGACGGCTTCTGGGTAGAGTTTTTCGTCGGCTAGGGCGACGGCGCGGTTGTACCAGGCTTGATGCAAGTCGGGTTTTAGTTCGATTGCTTTGTCGTAGGAGGCGATCGCCGCTGTGTTTTGGCCGGAGGTTTTCAGGGCTAGGGCTCTATTGTACCAAGCTTCGGAGTAGTCTGCTTTGATGGCGATCGCTTTGTCGTAGGAGTCGATCGCTTCTGATAATTTTTCCAAATTTACCAGAGTGTTGCCGCGGTTCGTCCAAGC
Organism: Tychonema sp. LEGE 07196; assembly: GCF_963890365.1. Classification (NCBI taxonomy): domain Bacteria; kingdom Bacillati; phylum Cyanobacteriota; class Cyanophyceae; order Oscillatoriales; family Microcoleaceae; genus Tychonema; species Tychonema sp. LEGE 07196. The sequence goes on from NZ_CAWPRX010000085.1 coordinate 50,659, forward strand.
TTCGTGATAGTTTGGCTGGAGTTTGATCGCCTGTTCGTAGGAAGTGATGGCGTCTGAGAGTCTGTCGATCTTCCGCAAAATGTTGGCCCGATTGTACCAGGCTTCTGGATTGTTTGGTTGAATTTTTAAAGATTGGTTGTAGGCCAATATGGCTTCGGGTAGCCGTCCCAATTTTCTGAGGGCTACGCCTTTGTTGTACCAGGCTTCGTAAAATTTTGGTTCGAGTTCGATCGCCTTTGACCACGATTCTAGCGCGGCTGACAAGCGTCCCATTGTTTCTAGGGCGTTACCGCGATCGTACAGTGTTTGAGCTTTTTGGGCGTTGACCGATCTGGATTGTTCCCCCGAGTCGATCGGCTTTTCTATGCTGGCTAATTTTTGCAAGGGGTTTCACCTCATTATTTTTTGTAAAATTGTCGCTTTTTCTTTATATTGATTAAGTTTTCGCTGCCGATCGCAATTGATCGAGCGCCTATATTTGGTTATTTATGGCAATTTTATAGTAACTCTGCAATTTTTTCAACTTTTTCTAATCTATACGCAAGTTTGTTGTTTCTAGGTATAGATTAATACTATTTTTTTCATAAATTGCGTAGAAGCGTAAAAAGGGCGATCGCACTCAGGTATCACAAACCTCACCCAAGATTTAAATGTCTTCTTCAGGGTCGAGAATCGAACCAAAATTAGGCTCTATCGCTACTGTTTTAATCCATTCTGAGTCGTGGAAGGGCAAGCCATCAGCTAAAGTGTAGATATCTTCCGCTGAGTCTCTCAGAGAATCAAAGGCTGGATTTGCGATCGCAGCTTTTAGCCATTCATATTCTTGTAGTTTTGCTTTGTCAATTAGAGCGGCTTCTAGTGCTTCCAGTCGCTTCAGGTCTGCATAAGTAATAATAGCAGCGATCGCCCTTCCTTCCTGTTCTATGACGATTCGTGCTCCAGTATTCTCGACATGGGCGATGAGTTCGGGAAATCTGTCATTGGTTACGGTTACATTTAGTTGAGTCATCTTTTACCTCGCTACTCATTCTTCTATCATATCGTGTCCGCTAGCTTCGGTTGAAGAGTATTTGTGATGCTGTAAGGGCGGGTTTTACCAACAATAATTGCCTCAAACTGACAATCTCACAAACCGCCCCCGCTTGGGCGGCAAATCCCTATTCTTGAATCAAGGCTTGAAACTGAGGGTGCGATCGAATGCTGTCAAAATCCGAGTCAGTTTTTGCCATTTCTCGGTATTTGTCAGGATTCAGATTGATGGCTTGCTGCAAATTCTGAATTGCTGGGTCAATTTGACTGTGTAACGCATAGCAGCAAGCTTTATTATAAAATGCTGCGTCATCATCTGGTGTGATTTCTAAGGCTTTTTCGTAGGAGGCTATAGCCTCTTCTAATCTTCCTAAATCATACAGAAAAACGCCCCGATTATACCAGGAATAGTCATCATTTAGTTTGATTTCTAAGGCTTTATCATAGGAGGCAATCGCATCTTCAAGTCTACCTAAATTACCCAGTGCAATGCCCCGATCGTACCAGAGTTTGTCTTTGTCTGGTTTGATTTTTAAGGCTTTGTCGTAGGAAGCGATTTCTTCTTCAAATCTTCCTAACTTACCTAATGCAATGCCCCGATTGTACCAGGCTTTATCATCATCAGGTTTGATTTCTAAGGCTTTATCACAGCAGGCTATTGCTTCTTCCAATCTTCCTAAATCATTTAGTGAATTGCCCCGATTACTCCAGGTTTGGTAATCATCTGGTTTGAATTCTAAGGCTTTGTCGTAGGAGGCAATCGCATCTTCAACTAAACCTATATTATCCAGTGCAATGCCTCGATTGTACCAAACTTCGTCATCATCTGGCTTGAATTCTAAGGCTTTGTCGTAGGAGGCGATCGCTGCTTTTAATCTTCCTAAATCGGTTAGTGCATTGCCCCGATTATTCCAGGCTTCTTGATAGTCTGGTTTTAATTCTAAAGCTTTGTCATAAGATGCGATCGCATCTTCAAACCTTTCTAAATCATTCAGTACATTGCCCTTATAGTACCAGGCTTCGTGTTTATCTGGTTTGATTTCTAAGGCTTTGTCGTAGGAGGCTATCGCCTTTGTATATTCTTCAGCATAGCCGTACAATAAAGCTTGTTCAAAAAACAATTCAGCTTTTTGTTCTGGTGTTTGCCCTTCCTCATCAATTAAAGCTTGAATTCCGATCGATTCCCGTTTCAGTTCTTCCGGGGTTAAAGCTAGATAATCTTTTTTATCTAGTCTCTCCCAACAAGCTTCGCTTTGTTCAATTTTTTTAGTCATAATTGGATATTTGTTTGTAAATATTAAAGTAATTTTTGTCGACCATCTTAGTCTATTATAGAGAAACTTCTTTTGAAAAAAAGCGATTTCACTCGCCTAATATTCTAGAGGATAACGAACTAACAAAACTAAGCTAACAATACCCGACCGGCATTCAAAACTAATTCTGGAAAAGTGGGCGAAACAATTTGTTCGTTATCTCTAAACTGAGTGCGCTGATATTTGCCTTCAGCATTTAGCGAAAACACAAATACCGTCGGAATTTTCGGGTTTCCCAAATACTCTCTTTTGCCAATGGCTAAATAATCAATAATCCAGTATTCAGCAATGCCCAAGCGTTCGTATTCATCTAGCTTGTCAACATAATCATCTTCCCAATTAGTTGATACTACCTCCACAGCTAACTGAATCGGCGATTCGAGTGCGGTATAGGATTTGCGTTCGGCACGCCACAAAGTGCGATCGATGACGCTGACATCAGGAACTCTTCCTTGCTCTATACCTTCTTTTGTGGTAGTTTTAATCGTGATACCTCGCTTGACTACATAGTTGAGTTTCAGCCGATCGCACTCTTGATAAAACTGTCTGTCTGCAAATTCAGCAACGTCATCGTGATTTCTGGTAGTTGCCATTTTGACAATCTCTCCGTTCACCAATTCATAAACACCATCTTCCGGGCAAATTGTAATAAATTCGTTAAATTTTAATTTTTGTTTGGTGATTGCAATCATTTTTTTAAATTATCCCTAAAATTGGAGGCAGAGCCTCTGGATCTGCGTTACCAGGCAGAGCCTGGTAACAAGTAGTTTCTTAGTCTCGCGTTGCGCGGACTTTGTTTGTTTAGACGCGATTTCAATCGCCGAATAATTGATTTTTAGGCTTGATACTTTTTCAGAATAGCAACTTTTTCGGGGTAGATGTCGATCGCCATTTTCTCATCATACCTAGTCGCTAGCGATCGCCTCACCTCGCCCAAAAACAGCGGCTGCGACAGCCCCGGCTCTGGATGTACGATCGTCCGAACGCGGATAGTCATGTAGTCTCTTCCGCGTCCAGAACGCCCTGGAGAGTACAAATCCGCCGCCGCTTGCTGCATCGTTGCTTCTAACTCCGATTCAGTAATCGAAGGCGGCACCGTAACAACTGTTTGAGCGCCGCCAGTGTCGTAAACTAAAGAATAGCGCACCGCGCCGGGAATTTCCGTGCGCGCAAACAGTCCCAAACCAAGACCAAATATACTCGCCGCAATTACGGCCATAAAGCTAGTTACTCCTACCAACCGGAAGCGAAAACCCCATTTGAATATAAATGCTACGATCGTTAAAACAAACAAAGCCGCTGTCAGAATTCCTGCCCATTGGGCATACATTAATAGGTTAGAATTTACGTTCATTTGAGAATTATGTAATTGTTGACTGTTGACTGTTGACTGTTGACTGTTGACTGTTAGCATTAGTTATTAGTAGTCACTAACAACTAACAACTAAAACGGGACAAATAACAACCTACAAATAATATCAAATCCGGTAGCATCCTCGTGTATTCATCTCTATATTCTCTCTCTGTGTCCTCTGCGCTCTCTGCGGTTAAAACATTCTTCAACCAATAACGACTTCACAAACAACCAATGACCAATGACCAAAGACCAATGACTAATTAAGCCTTTCGGCCCACAAGCAAATAAGTCATCATATCGCCTTTACCCTTCACTGGAATCACACCGCGCTCTTGGAAAACGTACTTGTCCTGCAGGCGTTCGTAGGTAGCAACTGTCACCTGAATGCCGCCCGGTACGCCTTGAGATTCCATCCGCGAAGCCGTATTTACCGTGTCTCCCCACAAATCATAAGTAAATTTTTTAGTACCGATTACCCCAGCTTCCACCGGGCCCGTGTTGATGCCGATGCGGATGCTGAGCGGTTGACCACCCTTGGCGTGCATCTTAGCGATTGCTGTTTGAATATCGATCGCCATTTCGGCAATGCTTTCGGCGTGGTTGTCGCTCGGTTTAGGCAAACCGCCAACCACCATATAAGCATCCCCGATCGTCTTAATTTTCTCAAGCCCGTAGCGATCGGCCAACTCGTCAAAAGCTGAAAAAATCTCGTTGAGCAACTCTACCAACTGGGCCGGCGACAAATGAGCCGAAAGCTTCGTAAAACCGACCAAATCGGCAAACATGACCGTTACCTCAGCGAAACTGTCGGCGATCGTGCTTTCCCCTTCTTTGAGGCGCTGGGCGATCGGAGCTGGTAAAATATTTAACAGCAAACGTTCCGACTTTTCCTTTTCCTGTGCCAACTCCCGCAAATAAGTTTGCTCCTTATCGCGCAGCCGCTTCTTTTCCAGACAAGCACTAATCCGAGCCTTGAGCAATACCGGATTGAAAGGTTTAGAAAGATAATCCTCCGCCCCCAACTCAATACAGCGCACAATACTGTCGATATCGTCCACCGCCGAAATCATAATCACCGGGATGTGGCGCAAATTCTCGTCAGCCTTGAGATTTTCCAGCACCTGATAGCCGTTCATTTGCGGCATCATAATGTCTAGCAAAACTAAATCAAAAGGCTCGCTACGCATCATTTCCAGAGCTTGGAGACCATCCTCAGCAACAGTCACTGCGTGGCCTTGACGCTGAAGTCGGCGAGCCAGCAAATCGCGGTTCACCTCATTGTCGTCAACAACCAGTACATTGCCCTCATCACCTTTCATTTCATGGCCTCTTTCAGAAGCATTTCAATCTTGCTCAAGAGTCGGGGAAACTCGACTGGCTTGGTGTCGTAGTCGTCGCAGCCGGCCGCGAGACACTTTTCACGATCGCCCGCCATGGCGTGAGCCGTCAGCGCAATCACCGGAATTGTCTTAGTTTCTGGGGCCGCCTTAATTTGCTGGGTTGCTTGCCACCCGTCGAGCACTGGCAGACTCATATCCATTAGAATCAAATCCGGTACTTTCGCCATCGCCATCGACACTCCCTCGGCACCGTCCACAGCAATAAAGACCTCGTGTCCCTTGCGGGCCAGACGCCTAGAAAGCATATCTCTATTCATTTCGTTGTCTTCGACCAACAGGATTTTAGCCATTGGTGTTCTCCTTGCCTTTCGAGTCGTACCTGCGATCGAGCCTTTCATTTACTATAGAGCGAACATCGCGCAGCAAAGTATCGCAACTGTAGACTCCCTTTTGTAAAACCCGATCGACATAGCCGTTTAGCTGCTCCCTTTCGGCGGTAGTCAGGTCTTTAGCAGTAATAACGACGATCGGTATAGGATCTTCAGAATGCGACTTGCGAAGTTCGGCGATCAACTCAAAACCATCCATTTCTGGCAGCATCAAATCCAGCAAAATCAGGTGCGGGCGAGCAAGTTCTAGCTGTTCGAGAGCCGCCTGTCCGCTGTCAGCTTCCGCCACTGCCCAACCTTGTTTTTCTAGTATGCGCCGCAGTATGTTGCGAGTGGCACCGTCATCTTCCACAATCAATATTTGACAGGGCAAACTTTTAGCCACAACGCCGTCTCGATCGCGTCGGTACTTATTCAACAAAGCAGCCAGCCGTTTGCCGTCCACCGGTTTGGTGAGGTAGTCCGAAGCGCCCAACGCAAAGCCGAGGCTTTTGTTGCCCACAAAGGATAGCAGGATTACGGGAATCTCGGCAAGCTCTGGATCTGCCTTCAGCGCCGAAAGCACCGCCCAGCCGTCCATTCCCGGCATCATCACATCAAGGGTAATCGCATCGGGCCGCAGTTTCTCGGCCAGCCTGAGAGCTTCCTCGCCACCGCCGGCGACTTCTATGTGCAGTCCTTGGCGGGCCAGGGCGCGCTGGATCAAATCCTGGGAGATGGGGTCATCGTCAACTACCAGCACCGTGCCGACAGCGGGTGCGTCCTCCGTTCTCGTGCTGTCGCGGGTTGGGCTGGGAACGGACGGCTGTTGGATGGCGCTGGGCAAAAGTACGGTGAAAGTGGTGCCTGCGCCCAAGGTGCTGCAGGCCTCAATGCTGCCGCCCATCATCTGACAGAAGCGCTGGCTGATAGCTAGCCCCAAACCCGTGCCGCCATACTTGCGGGTAGTTGAGGCATCTGCTTGGGTGAAAGGTTGGAAAACTCGCTGCAATTGGTCTGTTGTCATGCCGATGCCGGTGTCGGTGACGCGGAAACTGATAAATTCGGAGTTGGCAATTAAAATTTGCGAAGATTCCTCTTGATTTTGCATTCTTAATTGTTCATTTTTAATGCTTTCGACTGCGATCGCAATTTTCCCATTTTTAGTAAACTTGGCAGCGTTGCTCAGCAGGTTCAGCAGCACCTGCCGGACTTTGGTCATGTCGGCGTGCATCGTGTGGAGATTGTCCCGACAGTAAACTTCTAGGATGTTGCCATTTTTCTCGATTAGCGGTTTGGCCGTGGCGACAGCGCTTTCAATTAAGGTATGGATGTCGAAGGTTTCTAAGTAGAGATCCATTCGACCTGCTTCTATTTTAGATATATCTAGGATGTCGTCGATCAGGGAAAGCAGGTGTTTGCCGGCGCTGCGGATTTTTTCGAGATCAGAGACGGATTCGCCGGCACCCAATTCTTCGGCTTCTTCCTTGAGCATTTCGCTGTAGCCGATGATGGCATTGAGGGGCGTTCGCAGTTCGTGGCTCATGTTAGCGAGAAATGTGCTTTTTGCCCGGTTTGCCGATTCTGCTGCTTCTAGGGCCGACTGCATGGCGGATTCTGCCTGTTTGCGATCGGTAATGTCTTCGACTGTGCCTTCGTAGTACAAAACCCGGCCGCTTTCGTCGCAGATGCTGCGGGCGTTTTCCGAAATCCAGATTGTGGTGCCGTCTCGGCGGTATATTTGGGATTCAAATTTTGAGACTTGGCGGCCGGAGTTCAATTGCGCCAGAAATTCGGCGCGCTGGTTGGGGTTTAGGTAAATGTGGCGGTTGAGGTTTGCGAGTTCGGCTAACATTTGCTCAACTGTTTCGTAGCCGTAAATCTCGGCTAGTGCGGGGTTGGCCTTGAGGAATCGCCCCTGGGGGGTGGTTTGAAATATGCCTTCGACTGCGTTTTCAAAGATGCTGCGGTAGCTTGATTTCTCTTGCTGCAAGGCTAGTTCTGCCCGCTGTCGTTCTAGGGCATTGGCGAGCATTTCCCCTACCATTTTTAGAGGAGTTAATATTTCGGTCGATCGACCTGTTGCGAGTTGGAAGCTCTCGAATCCGAGAAATCCTATTAGGTTTTCACTACAAGTTAGGGGAATAATTATCAGCGATTGTAGATTGTTTTGAGGTGTATTTAATTGTGTTTCTGGGGAATGTGCGATCGCATTTGTTGAGGAATTTGCTACTTTTTCGGTGGTTTGGGATGGGAACTCGGTCAGGATTTCTGGTAAATTCTTGCCTTGAAAATAGGCAATTTCCGTTTGTACGGGGGGAGGGAGTCCGTCGATTTCTGTGATGTGGAGGTTTTCGGCGCGATCGAGCTTTTCGGCAATCCAAGGAATTCTGGCGATGTCTATTTGTTGGCGGCTGCTGTCTTCTTCTATTTCCAAAATACCGTCGCTACACCATTCGTAGGTTTTTTCGGCGCTGGTTTTGTCTGCTGATAACAGGTAGATGTAACTGCGGTCAAATCCGGTGAAGGTGGCGATTGCTTCCAAAGTGCGATCGATAAATTTGCCTGTTTCCGAGCTTGACTGGCTGATGAAATTGATTGACAAACTCGCAATCAACTGATTTAATTCTACTCGATGCTGCAAAGCGCGTTCTACTTTTTGGCGATCGGTAACGTCTCGAAAGCTCCAGACTCTGCCGGCTGTGTTGGCTCCGACTTTTGAGGGTAGCGAATTTAATTCGAGGATTTTTCCGTCTTTAAGTTCTAATAATTGGCTGATTTGAGCCTCTGGATTTGCCGACACTTCTATGAGGTTTTGAAGAATATTTGGGGATTTTTTTAATTGGCGTGCTGCGAAGGTAAACCATGTTGCGACAGAGCTTTTGACCTTGCCTTGCGCCGACTGGCTCAACTTTTCTGCTGCTTGAGACAAGCCCCACATTTCAATAATTTTATGACTAAAATTGCATATATTGCCGTTGCTGTCAACGGCCAGAATTCCGGCATCTGTAGATTCTATAACTGCTTGCAGCATCAAGAGCGATCGCTTGTGTTCTGTAAGGTCAAAAAACACCAATACTGATATTTCGCTCCCGTCTATTGCTGGATTGAAAAAATAGGAAACTGGTAATTTTTTGCCGTCGCTGCACAGAAATTCGTCGTCCCAATTGCTGCAAGGTTGACGGTGGGCGATCGCCTGTTGTAAAGATAGTGTAGGTGCGATCGGTTCATGTTCGCTTTTGCTTGCTGACTGTTTCCCGGTCATCAAAACTTGGGATTTTTGGCCTTTGTTTTGGTTGCTGTTGATGCGAGACAGCAGGGAAACACGTCTAAGTTCTGACTCCCGCCACCCCAGCAAGCGTTCGGCTTCGGGATTCCAGGAGAGGACAAACCCGTTTCGATCGAGGATACACAATCCCGCCCCCAAACTGTTGAAAGTCGATCGCAGCCGATCGAATTCTGAAGCTGTCGGAGAATCTGGGATGGACTGGGGCGCATCCTGCAAAGCCACCTGTTTTTGCTGACTCTGAGTTTCGTCATAGCTACAACTTACCTGTTCTAAAAATAGCTGCCACTGCTGTGCGTTGGGAGGGGACTCGCCGGCTAAACCGAGCTGTTCGAGTTGGCGCTGGAGGTGGGGATGCATAATTTCTGGCGCTTGGTAGCAATTTGTTCTAGTATATCTTTTTAATTAATAGTATTTATAGGCAGCAAGACAATTAGTGAAGCGATGGCGATCGCACAAAATCGGATGTTTGAGCGAGAAGGCGACTGGTGGTCTCTAATATCCCCATTTCTTTAAACTGCGCTACTGATATTTTAATAGGCGATTGTTAAGCCCGATCGCCCTGGTACTCTCCGATCTCTTGGGATGGCAGAAAAACAATTCATTTTCCGTCCCCCTGCGCGATCGGGTGATGTGAGGGGATTCTCCGGGACATAAAAATGTTAATCCAAGCATAGGGACTTATATTAATAATAAAAACAAGAAGGAAACAGTAGGAAAGAGGAAAAAATTAGATCGCGTTCGGTCGAGTGAACGCAATAATAATACCATTTCTCTAAAATCATGCAATACTCTTTGACCCCCCCTAGCCCCCCCGATGCTTTGGGGGGGGACAAGAATACTGTTGTATTATTTTTTGAAATTGGTATAACTAAGCTTTGTATCTAGCGGTTATCAAGCATTGTGAGGATAGCCCTATGCCGTAGGCCCGGCGCGGGCCGGCGCGGGCCTATGCCAAATAGTACCTCATATGAAAGATCGAAAGTCTCTAGCAGTTATATCAAATTTTTAGAGTTTTTTTTTAGCGGCAAACGAAATAATCGATAAATAGCAGAAAAAAATCATCTTGACAAAAGACTCTATTTATCATAATTTTCGAGGGATAACGAAGTTTCGTTTATAATAGCTGGCAGCCGAATTGTAAAAGTAGAACCTTTCTCTAACTCGCTGCAGGCACTAATGTCTCCGCCCATCATTTCGCAGAATTTCTGAGTAATCGTCAAACCTAAACCAGTGCCGCCGTACCTCTTAGTAGTTGAAGAATCGGCTTGGGTGAAAGGATCGAAGATTTTGGCTAACTGTTCGGAATTCATGCCAATGCCGGTATCTTTGACTGTAAAAACGATCCAATCTTGAGAGGAAGACAATAGAGACGAGCTATTTTCAGTTTTGTCTCCTCTATAGGCTGCAAGTTTTTTGCGTCTCTTGGCAGCTTCGGCAGGGGTTTCGGGGGAGCGGATAACGGCTAAGGTAATTGTGCCGGAGCAAGTAAATTTTGAGGCGTTGCTGAGCAGGTTGAGCAGGGATTGCCGCAGTTTTGTTAAGTCGCTCTGCATGGAGCCAATATTTTCAGGGCATTGTATTTCTAAGATATTACTATTTTTGTCGGCCATCGGGGCGATCGTGGCGATCGCTTCCTTAACTAGATTTAAAATGCTGAAAGTTTCGAGGTGTAAGTCGGTGCGGCCTGCTTCAATTTTAGAGAAGTCCAGAATATCTTTGATCAGCGCTAGCAAGTGCTGGCCGGCGGTGTTAATTTTCTGGAGGTCGTCGATGAACTCTTCGTCTACAGGAATCTCTCGGGCATCTTCTTGCAGGAGCTCGCTGTAGCCGATGATAGCGTTGAGGGGTGTACGCAATTCGTGGCTCATGTTGGCGAGAAAGATGCTTTTCGATTGATTTGCGGCTTCGGCGGCTTCTTTTCCCCGGCGGAATTCTTCGGAACGCAAGCGTTCGGTGATGTCGCTGGTCATGATTAAAACGCACTGAGTGCTGCCGAGGTCGATGAGTTCCGCTGACAGCAGCCAGTCGCGCACTTCCCCGGCTTTGGTGCGAATTTTGATTTCTTGGTTGCCGATCGACTTTTGTGCTTGTAAAATCTTCGTGATGCGATCGTTGTCTTCTGAATTGACCAACATTCCTATGTCGCTGACGGTGCGGCCGATAAGTTCCTGCTGTTCCCAGCCCAAGGATCTCAAAAAGCTTTCGTTGGCATCGAGGAAGCATCCATCTGTGACAGTGCAGATGCTGATGCCGACTGGGGAGGCGTGAAAGGCTTTGGAAAATCTTTCTTCTGAAGAACGCAGGGCTGCTTCGGCGCGCTTTCTGTCTGTGATGTCTTGGACGGTGCTGGTGATGTACAGGGAGTTGACGGCGGCTTGTTCGCAGACTGTGCGTTGGCTGCCGTCGGGGAGCACTATCCTGTAGTCGATGCTGTAGGACTGTTGTTGAAATAACGCCGCTTCGATCGAGCTTTTGACTAATTCTCTGTCTTCGGAGTGCACGTAGGCCAAGAAGGCTTCGAGGCTGGGTTCCAGAGTTCCCGGCACCTCTCCTAGGATGCGGTACATTTCCTCTGACCACCGCAATTGCTGGGTGTTGCGGTGCAAGTCCCAGTTGCCTAGCTGGGCGATGCGTTGGGCGTTGGCGAGGCTGGCTTCGCTGGCGCGGAGGGAGATTTCTGCTTGGCGGCGTTCGGAGACGGTGGCTGCTAAAACTAAGCCTGTGACGGCGATGACGGCGATGAAGGCTTGCAGGGAGAGGAGTGCTTGGGGGATGCTGCTGGAGTGTTTGAGAAAGGGGCCGCTGCCTCGGGCTATGCCCCAGATGGCGAAGCCGCAGAGGAGGAAGTTGGAAATGGCCGTGTAGCGCTGGCCGAATCGAAAGGCTGCCCAAACTACTAGGGGAAATGGTAGGTATTCGAGGGGATAGCGCGCGTAGGCGGCGCGGGTACGGGAGCAGAAGACGAGCCAGCCGACGGCTACTAGCAGCAGCAGCCAAATCGCTCGTTCTATCATCTGTTTGCGATTGATGGGGACTTTGGGCAATTTGTGCCATGTCAGCAGCAGCGGGGCGACGAGCAAAATTCCCATTGCGTCTCCTACCCACCAAGTCCCCCACATCGTGCCAAAATTGCTCCAGCTAGATAGGCCGGTCAAGCAGACGACGATGCTGCCGATGGTGGAGTTGATTAGGGTAGATGCGAAGGCTGAGAGTCCAACTATTCCTAAAACGTCTTTGAGCCGATCGAGTCTGGCGTTAAAGTTCATGCCCTGCAGCAGATAGGTTCCCGTCCACGCTTGCAGGGTTCTGGCGCAGGCAGAGATCGAGGCGACGGCGATGTTGGCCGAGGGTACGCTCATGCTGAACAGGAAGCCTCCGATCGCAATTCCCGGCCACATTTTGGGCCCAAACAGTAGCAGGGCGACTTGGGCAATTCCTGCGGCCGGCCACATGGGGTAGATTTCTGTACTCAGGGTGAGGGTGGAAACTGCCAATTGCGATGTCACATAGTAGATCGAGGCGATCGCGCCTACTGTGAGGAAGTACCGCCAGGAATGTCCTTTGATTGCGTTAAGGAACTTTTTCTGCATTGTCGTTTGGGGAAAAGGTGGACGGTTGTTCGGGTCTCAGTAGGCGGCACGGGATTGGTACTGGGTAGCAAAAATGTTTCTATTAAGTGATGGTAGGTTATGGGTGGTAGGTAAGGAGAGAACCTTTTAAGATAATTTTTTGTGGAGTCGTTGAGGGTGTGGTTTTTTTCGGTGCGGTGTAATTAACATCAAGAGGTGTTGGAAATATCCTTTTTTGCCAATATAAACGCACGGACTAGACTTTTTGCAGATATTTTTTATTAGGTCAATTGCAGGTGTTGGACATATCTAGGCAGATCTACGCAGATTTAATGGAGGAAAGCGATTGAGTGTTGTTGCTCATCTATTAATCAATACGGTTCACTTAACATAATTTATGCCCCGGAGATCCCCCTAAATCCCCCTTAAGAAGGGGGACTTTGAGGGCATTCTGATCCCCCCCTTTTTAAGGGGGGTTAGGGGGGATCGTCTTAAGTAAACCGTATTGATCTATTAATCATAGCGATTCTCAACTAAGTGGAGCGATCGCCAGTTGTTTGACCAATTACTTTTTTCCCAATTATCAATCTGTATTTTACTTGGTCATATCTAAGGTTAGTGTCAAACGCTCTTGAGCTTCTTTGAGAGCGTCTTGGGGGTTTTGGCCCAGAAGGGTTGCTTCTATGGCGCGGCCTGCATTTTCTGACAGGCGGGAGTAACCTGAGATGATGGGGCGAGATCGGGCCGAGTTCATTTGTTCTAAAAATACTCGCAAAACAGGGTTTTTTTCGACAAAGCTTTGATAAGCTTTACTCTGTCTCGATTTTAAGTTAATTGGCAAGTAACCTGTTCCCAAGGCCCAGGCTGTTTGGAATTCTTCGCCGAGCACGTATTCTAAGAATTCTAGGGCAGCTTTCTCGCGTTCTGGGGAGGTTTTCATTAAAAATAGGTTTTCACCCCCAACAACTGCTGCGGGGCGTTTGAGGGCGGGTATGGGCATCACTGCGTAGTCGATCGCGCTTTGCTGCAATTGTGCTAGAGTCCAAGGCCCGGTGATTTGCATCGCAACTTTGCCGGCGATGAAGTTGTCGAGTTCGTAACCGCGTTCGGGTGCTGACAGTATTGCTGAACCTTCTTTTAATAAGTCGCTCCACAATTCTAAGGCCGCCAGAGCACCGGGATTGTCGATTTGCGGTACGGAAGTTTGAGGTGAGGTGGCCAAGAGTTCGCCGCCGGCGCTGAACATGAATGGCAGCCAGGTAAATACTGTCCATTCTCCTTTGCCTAGGGAGAGCACTATGCCGTGTTGGTCTGGGCGGCCGTCTCCGTTGGTGTCCTTGGTGAGCGATCGGGCTACTTGCTTTAATTGCGCCCAATTCTGCGGCACTTGTTCGATTCCTGCTGCTTTAAATAAACTGGGACGGTAAAATATGGCAGCGTTGTTTGTGGCTAGGGGAACCGACCAAGTATGTCCGTCGAGTTCCATTGACTCGAACAATGCCGGATAGATTTCGGCTTTTCGGGGCGATTTGTCCAGCCATTCTTCTAAGGGTTGAATTGCGTTTAGTTCGGCTAATTTTCCGCCAATTGTGGGCACATTCCACAGCAAATCCGGCGGTGCATTTCCTACTATTGCTGTGAGAATTTTTGGCATTTGTTGGTCTGGCTGTCCGATGTAAATTGGTTTTACTTGGATGTGATGATGTGTTTGGTTGAATTTGTCCGTGAGGGTTTGAAATACGTCGCGATTAGGTGGGGGATTGATGCCGTGCCACAGTGTTAGTTCGATTGTGTCGCTGTTTTTTGAAGTGTTTTGACAGCCGCTTAATATTAGTAAATTTAAGGCAAGCAAAACGCAGAAAATTAGTTTGAATTCGATTTTAATTGTTTTGAATATTTTGGATAAAATCATTTTTTAGTTGCCTTCAGGGAGGAAGAGTTTTTTTAACCGCAGGTGGACGCGGATGGTTAGAGGTTGGTGAAACTGGTTGAATTTAAGAAGTCTGGGAGGAGTTGATGTGTCTCTCCTTCGGAAGTATTTTGGAACACAACGCTGAAATCTCCGGTTCCTAGTCTATCTTGTTGTCAGGTGCGATCGCAATTTTGCTAAATATGATAATTCCTAGTGTAGAACAGTTAAATTTAACTTGGGAAGAATAGATGCAAAATCCTCCTGACGGGACGGAGTGGGCAGACGGTAAAGTTATAGTCAAACATCCTGTAGAATTTGTCAATGGAAAAGTAGTGGGGAAACGGGGAATGACTGCAAAAAATCGCCGCATTCAAGCTAGATTAGTACGATATTGGGGTATTTACATGGACTCAAGCGCCCAAGGGGGCGAGGTTTATGTGGAAGTTACTTGTCAAACTCTGAAAAAAGGGCAAATACCTGATGTATCTTATATTAATCCTGAACTTTTGGCGCAAGTTGGGGAGTTTTCAGTTTTGCCCCAGAGTTTTCCGCTGCTAGCTGAGATTGTTTCGCCTAGGGATTTTGCTGATGATGTTTTTGCCAAGGCGTAGGAGTATTTGGAGTCTGGTTATCTGGAAGTTTGGCTGCTGTTTCCTAAGAGTAGTTGGGTGTTAGTAACTACTCAAGGTGTGACAGTTTTATTGAAGCCCGGTGAGGGGGCGAGAACTCAGGTTATGTGGCCAGGTTTTAATGTGGCGGTGGATGAGTTGATGGCGTAGTTTTCTTGGTATTATTATAAAAACTAACTAAAAATCTATGAAAATTGTTTTTTTTGGTACTCCCGACTTTGCAGTTCCTACTTTGTCCAGTCTGCTGAGTCACCCAGAATTTGAGGTGGTGGCTGTGGTGACTCAGCCGGACAAGCGCCGGGGAAGAGGCAATAAATTGATGCCTTCACCTATTAAAGATGTGGCTTTAAATCACAGTCTCCCGGTTTTCGGGCCGCGCCGCATTAAGAAGGATGCGGAAACTATTGCTAAGTTGCGGGAAGCGGAGGCGGATGTTTTTGTGGTGGTGGCTTACGGGCAGATTCTTTCTCAAGAAATACTGGATATTCCTAGTTTGGCTTGCGTTAATGTTCACGGTTCAATTTTGCCGAAGTATCGCGGGGCGGCACCGATTCAGCGCTGTCTTTTTGATGGGGAAAAGACAACGGGTATTACTACTATGCTGATGGATGCTGGGATGGATACTGGGGCGATGTTGTTGAAGAGTTTTGCTGGGATTTCGCTGTTGGATAATGCTGATTCTTTGGGGGATAGGTTGGCGGATGTTGGGGCGGATTTGTTGGTGGAAACTTTGATACTATTGAGGGATGGGAAGGTTGATGCTGTGGTTCAAGATGATGCTGAGGCGACTTATGCGCCGATGATTAAAACGGCGGATTTTGTGCTGGATTGGTCGCAAAGTGCGAGATCCCTTCATAATCAAGTTAGGGGCTTTTTCCCGGATTGTACTACGACTTTTCGCGGTAATTCTTTGAAGGTGATTGCTACTGTGCCACTAGGGCCGGAATATTGGTCGCAATTACCGCCGGAGTTGAGGGTTTTGGAACGCGAATGGCCTGTTTTGGATCAGTTGTCGGGCGTAAATGGGGAGGTTGTCAGGGTTGTGAAGGGCTTGGGGGCGATCGTCCAAACTGGTGATGGTTTGCTATTATTGCGGGAGGTACAGTTGGCGGGGAAAAAGGTGCAGTCTGGGGTGGATTTTGCCAACGGAACTCGGTTGGCGGCGGGCGAGGTTTTTGGGATGGTTGAAGTTAACTAAATGAGTGGTATAGCCTTTTTCAGAAAGATGAGGGCCTAGGGCATTGGGTATATTTCACTTGTTTGAGAACCGCTATATAGAATCGATTTGATATCTATTCTGCGTAAATCTCAGAAACCGGGTTTCTCTCTATATTCCTCGTCACCCAACCCAAAAAATCGTAGAAACCCGGTTTCTCGCCCCTTGCGTAAATCTCAGAAACCAGTTTCTCTCTATATTCCTCGTCACCCAACCCAAAAACTCAAAGATGTCAAATGGGTTCTATAGGAAGAAACCCGGTTTCTGACATTGTGTAATAAGGAAAATTTACCTACCGAATATTACCTAAAATTCGACCAAAACTTCCTCCAAAACCTCCTCTTTCCCGCCCAACAAACCCTGCGCGGCTTCTAACATACTCTCAGAAAAATCTTTCAAATCTTCCCGACTTGCTAAATAAGTTTTCAAAGCTTCTAAAGGTTCTATACTATTATTAGCATTCAATTCTGGCAACCTCGGCCTCGCTAGCTGACTGACTAATTCCGGTTGAATTTTGTAGCTGTGCGCTTCGCTTAAAAGTGCGTGCAATTCAACGTTATCTATTAAGTCTAATTGTTCCGATCGCAATTGGTAAACTAATCTCACCACAGCATCTTGGATTTGCTTCTTCCCAATGGCTTTAACCAAGTCAGCTTGCGGGTTTTCCGATTCAGACACCTTTACCTTAATCGTCAGAAACACTCGCACGGGTAACGCGCAAAATTCCCACTCAGCTTTCCCTCGTTCTAAATTAACTAACACAAAACCTTTGTCTTCTTTCTCTTCGCTAAAATCAACTCGTTCGATGCTTCCGGGATAAATTACGGGCGGATTGTTGGATAAATTCAAATTTTGGTGTTTGTGAACGTGACCGAGGGCTACGTAGTCGAAACAAGGGCGGGTTAGCATGGAAACGGGTATGTTAAAACCTTTACCAACTGCTAAAAAACGTTCCGCGCCCAGACTTGCTTTATCTGCCATTAAGTGTGCTAATAGTACGGTGGGGATTTCGGGGTTGAGACGGCGAATTTCGCCTTCCATTGCGATCGTCAGTTTTTCGGTTAATAATTGGTTAACATCGCCCATAGACAGGCTTTCGGTTTCGGATCGCGTCATTAAGGTCGATCGCGTCAACCAAGGCAGCGTAACCACCTGTACTGGGCCGTTGCGGGTGTGTATGAGGTGAGTTTCCAGGCGATCGCCCACAATAAACTTAGGTATGCCCAAAGTCCGGTAAATCCCTAAACTCGCGCCGCCCTGTCCCTGGGAATGTTGGTCGTGATTTCCTACTAGCAAAACCGTCGGAATTTGCGCGTCAACCAAGCGGCTGAACTGCCGCGCAAAAGCCTCTTTTACAAAGGGTGGCGGCGTTGAATCGGGGAAAGCATCGCCGCCGAATATAACTAAATCTACGGGTTCAGAAATTGCCCTGTCCATACATTTACTCAAGGTAGCGGCGAAGTCTTCCAGCCGCGTATTTAAGCCTGTTTCTGGATTAACGCGGCCGTGGGAAAAGCCACTTCCCATGTGGATGTCTGAAAGGTGAAGAATTTTAATCATTGTTTTCTTTGTGAGTTGTAATTGAGGTTCGTAGTGAGAACTGAAGTCCTCACTTTACCAAGTATTTTATGTATTTATAGGTGCTAATTCGACGCTGTGTCGATTGGGATTGATGCGTTTGTCGATCGCAAAAATTGCCTTTTCTTCCTCCAACCCGATTTCGTGAAACTCTTTAAACAAACATTCTAACTCAATTTTTGCAATAACAGTTTCCAGCCACTTATCAAAGGAATCGCATTCAATGCTTCTCAAAGGCTCGTTTTTGCACTCAAAACTGATAATTTGTCCGGGAGTGCCGTCAAAACAGCCTTTTGTATCCACAACCCGCAGCCACAAATCATCTACTTTCATAAACGGAATCCATGCTTTGTTCCAATATTCTCCGGGCTGCCATTCTTGAAAATTAACTTGACTCTGGGTGTCCCAAAATTTTTTCTCCTTCACAATAGATGCCAAAGATAAAATACTCCTGCCGTGTTCAAAAGGCAACAGCCACTTATTTTCTGAACTCTCATAAGCCGAACCGTTATACCAGCGATAAAAATCATAAAAAGTTTCGGGAAGCGATTGTTGGCAACGATTTTTAAATAAGTCGATTTCCGTTTCGATTGCACCGGAATTTAGCAAATTTTGCGCGTCGGGACAGTAGCGCTTTAAGGTTTGGGCGAAGGTACGAACCAGAGGATTGCGGGGCTGAAAAAGTTGTTTCATACATCATAATATCATGCCGGGGACTTTTTGATAAATTTGGGCGATCGGGCCGCGAAAATCTATACTTGTCAACTCTAATATCAATTCCGTTAGCATCGGAATTCTTCATTTCTCTCTGTGTTCTCTGTGTTCTTTGTGTTCTAGTAAGGTTAAATCATTCCGATGCAACGGTCAACGATATAACTCATCTCCTTGCCCGTAAGTTTGAGAAACCCAATTTTCCTCAGCATTGAGTCGAAAACATTCAATTTGGATTTCAGATTGATTGATAAGGATGTAGAAATTGTTTTTGCTGAAAAACATTGATTCGTCTTATTTTCTTCAGTCTGCGGAGGCAGACTTTGTTTATATAGACGCGGTTTCAACCGCCGTCCTATTTTAACTGATAGAAGAGCACCTGTGGCAAAAACCGGGTTTCTGACCGCAATATTTAGCATCACAACCTATATCTTTCGTTCAGAAACCCGGTTTTTAAGAGCTTCCACACGAAGGGTGCTCTTCTGTCAGTTTTAACAAATTTCCAGAAATCGCGCGTGCCAAAGTTTGCCGCTTTCCGTCAATCCCTGCGATCGCACTTTAATTTTAACTCCCCCAGGGTTAGCCTCGTAGAGTCGGGCAATTTCCTGCATTTCCCCGCTGCTAAAGCCCGTTCCCACTGTTCCTAATGGCACTAATTTGCCCCCAACTTCTTGCGCGACTTCGATCGCGCTAAAGGGCCGCCCCGCAACTTTAGTCGGTGTCAACCCGACAATCAACAACTCGTATTCCTGACAGTATTTAGTCCGCACCATCGAAAACTTTTTAACATCTTTCCCGCCCACATAACAGCAGTTGTGCAAAATCCAAACTTCGCCTTCTCTGTTTTCAGATTCCTGCTGATTTGCTAATAAAAGTTTTTCCGACTCCGTGCGAAATGTCGGTATAATTTCAATTTGTGAAGATAAACTTACCAGCAATTCACCAACAGCAACCCCGGCGGCAATTCGTTCCGATTCTGCCAGCCCAGTCAAGTCTTTGCCGCGGGAAAACAAACATTTGAAAATGGCATAAACTGCGGTTGGCTGAACGGTTGGAAAACCGCTTTCAATATTAACTGTAGCAGCTTGCGCTCCCGTGCGGTGTTCGCTGCCGGTACAGCTTTTGTAATACAGTTCGCCGTCTAAAACAAAGGTGTCAATTTGAGCGGCTGTGTCTGTTAATGCGCGATCGATCGCAATTGATGCTTGTTGTCGCAGGTTAGTCGATCGCGATTGATAGTACACTTTATCTGGCGTCGCCACAACCACAACTCGGTTCCCGTCCCGTTTTGGCTGTCCCCAATAATCGGGATTTTCGATATAATAAGAGCGATCGCTGGGCGCATCAACCGGCTGCATCGTCACAATCCTTCCCGGCTGCAAATTCGCAGGTAATTCGGGAACAATCGGATTGTTTGCAGTCTCTATTTTGGCAGCAGCCTTTGATTTTGCCGCCGGAGTACCATTAGTGGTAGACTTGCTTTGGGTGTTTTCAGCCGGCTTTTCTCCAGTTTCCAACTCAAACGCTCTTTTCCAAAATCCCACCGCCATTTCCGGGTATCCTTCCGACTCCGCACACAGCGCAAAACCAATAACTTTTGCCGTACCGATGCCGCGCCCGTAATCAGCCAAATACTGCACCGCCCCCGCTTCACCCATCAAGTGCAATTCCCGCTGAACAATGCGATTGTTCCAGCGTTCTCGAATATCGGCGCTAATTTTTTTAGCTGCTTTTCGCTTTGCTTCTGCGTATTCGGTGCAGTCCATACTGCCTCCTTTTTGTAGGGCTACTTCATATACTATACTAAAGCTTGATTTATTAGTCAAGGTTAAGTTGATAATTAGGAGGTGTGAATAAATTTAACTCTTTCATTTGTGAACGGGATTTATTTTTTTACCGCAGAGGCGCAGAGGGCACAGAGAAAGAGAAGAAAGAAAACGATAGGCTTGTAGTGGTGTTTTGATTGTCAATGGCGGTAATCTGTTCGCCGCCAATGCTAAGATAACTTCGATCGCACATTGCGAACAATAAAGTCGCGAGTTGTGTCTTGCTCGCGTTGGGTTCGCCAACTTGCGATCGCACGTTCGATAATTTAAGATCGAATTTAATCTTACTCTAATGATGCGATTGATTTTGTACAGCAAGCCCGGATGCCACTTGTGCGAAGGGTTGCAAGAAAAACTAGAACAGATTGAAAGCCTCCAATTTCAACTCGAAGTCCGAGATATTACCCAACGCGACGATTGGTTTGCAGCTTATCAGTACGAAGTTCCAGTTTTGTTTAAAGTGCAGCCCCAGCCAATAAATTCTGCTGTCGAACCTACCTTCTCCCATGAAGAACTGTTACCCCGTCCTTCTCCCCGCTGCAGTGTCGCCCAATTGGAGCAAATGTTACAGAAACATTTGCAAATTGATGCGTCGCAATAATAATAGGATTTACCCAAAAATTCAGGGTTTAATCCTAGTCTCGCGATGCACACCGCGCACAGAATAGCTGTGTGGGGCGTACACCGCCAAGCACTGCAAAGCCGCACCCAGACTGGCTAAAATAATTGCGTAATACCATTTTTTTATGAGGCTGCATAGAATCTGATCCCCCCTAACCCCCCTTAATAAGGGGGGGACAAGATTCTTCTCAAAGTCAACCCCTACTCCCCTTCTTAAGGGGGATTTAGGGGGATCGGGATATATGCAACTTCATATGAAATTGGTATAAGTCATATTCAAGACATCCAAGTGAGGAGTTTTTCAGATGAAATTGAGAGAATTATTAGCAGCACTTCCCGGCATTTCCTTTGACACCCAACATCTGGCCCTCGATGCAGAAGTCAAGGGTTTATCGACTAATTCCCACGCTTGCGGGGCGGGAGATTTGTTTTTAGGAATGCCGGGAACTCGCGTAGATGGGGGAGATTTTTGGCAAAGCGCGATCGCCAGCGGTGCAATTGCCGCCATAATTTCCACTCAAGCAGCCGAGAAAACACCCCCCCAACCCCCCCTTAGCAAGGGGGGGCTAGAAGAGCTTCCCTGCGTCATCGCAGCAGCCGATATGTCTCGAGTTTGCGGTCAAATAGCAACCGCATTTTACGGGAATCCAGCTAACAAATTAAAACTTGTCGGCGTTACCGGTACCAACGGCAAAACTACCACAACTCATTTAATTGAATTTTTGCTCAATGAAATGCAGTTGTCTACCGCGATTTTCGGCACGCTTTACACTCGCTGGCCCGGTTTCCAACAAACTGCACTTTACACCACACCTTTTGCGGTTGACCTGCAAAAACAACTAGCAGAATCTGCCGCCGCTGGATGCAAATACGGCGTGATGGAAGTCAGTTCCCACGCTTTAGCGCAGCAGCGGGTTTTGGGCTGTACTTTTGAAGTTGCTGTATTTACAAACTTGACTCAAGACCATCTCGATTATCACCGGGATATGGAGGATTATTTTGAGGCGAAATCTCTGTTGTTCGGTTCCGATTATCTCAAGAATCGCGCTGTAATTAATATTGACGATGCCTACGGACGGCGAATTGTTGAAAGTTTAAAATCGGAGAAAGTTTGGAGTTACAGCACTACCGACAAAACGGCTGATTTGTATGCTTCAGATTTACAATATCAGCCCGATGGAGTTAAGGGAATGCTGCACACTCCCAAGGGCGAAACTCCTTTTGTTTTGCCTTTAGTCGGTCAGTTCAATTTATCAAATATGTTGGCTGCTGTCGGCGCTGTTTTAGAATTGGGTTTAGATTTGTCCGCAATTGTGGAGAAATTATCTCAGTTTCCGGGAGTACCGGGACGGATGGAACGGGTGCAAATTAGTCCCGACCAAGATATTAGCGTGATTGTCGATTACGCGCACACTCCCGACAGTTTGGAGAACTTGTTGAAGGCTTCGCGGCCGTTTATTCCGGGGCGGATGATTTGCGTGTTTGGTTGCGGTGGCGATCGCGATCGCACGAAACGCCCAATTATGGGTAAAATCGTGGCAGAATTGGCCGATTTAGCCGTTGTTACTTCCGACAATCCGCGTACTGAAAATCCCGATCGCATTTTGGAAGATGTTCTCGCAGGTATCCCCGCCACCGTAAAGCCCGTCGTGATGGGCGATCGCGCGGCAGCTATTCGCACTGCTATTATGGACGCTAAACCCGGAGATGGCGTACTAATTGCCGGAAAAGGACACGAAGATTATCAGATTTTGGGCACCGAAAAAGTCCATTTTGACGATCGAGAACAAGCGCGAGATGCCTTAAAAGCCCGAATGAATTAATTATACAATTTCCTAAAGATATGCTATAGATAAAGTCCTAGCCCCCCGATGCTTTGGGGGGTTGAGGTAATATCTAGCGCTACTTTATGAAATTGATATTAGGTTAACGGTTAACGATTAACGGTTAATCGTTAGCTGCTGGCTAGTTGTGAAAATTCTTCTATTTTTGAGTATTTATACTATACTCCAATCTGATTTGCACTATTATAATAGTAACGGTAAATATTTTACCAAAAAAATAACTATCGCTATGATCGAACTAACAGGGTATCAAATTCTCGATCGCATTTATTCCGGCACTCGCACTCTAGTCGATCGCGGAACTCGCCTCCAGGACAAAAAAAAAGTCATCATCAAAGTCTTGCGGAACCAGTATCCCAGCTTCAGCGAACTGTTGCAATTTCGCAATCAGTATACCATTGCCAAAAACCTCAACTTGCCCGGAATCATCGACACCTACAGCTTAGAATCCTACCAAAACAGCTATGCGCTAGTAATGGAAGACTTCGGTGGAATTTCTCTGAAGAAATGGATGGAACAAGGGGAAACTGCGCCGACACTGATCGAGTTTTTGCAAGTGGCGATCGACATTAGCAATACATTAAATTTACTTTACTGCCACCGGATAATTCACAAAGATATTAAACCAGCCAATATTTTAATTAATCCCCAAACAAAACAAGTCAAACTCATTGACTTTAGCATCGCATCTTTGCTCCCGCGAGATACTCAAACTCTGATGAGTCCCAACTTATTGGAAGGCACATTAGGCTATTTGTCTCCCGAACAAACGGGCAGGATGAATCGCGGCGTTGACTACCGCACAGATTTTTATTCTTTGGGCGTTACTTTTTACGAATTGCTAGCAGGAGAGTTGCCGTTTCAATCTCACGATCCGATGGAATTGGTACACTCCCATCTTGCCAAACAACCGCCATCACTGTCTGAAATTAATCCAGAAATCCCGGCGGTACTCTCGGCAATTGTCAGCAAATTGATGGCGAAGAATGCTGAAGACCGCTATCAGAGCGCATTAGGATTAAAGCATGACCTAGAAAAATGTCTGTCTCAGTGGCAAAAAACAGGAAACATCGTTTTGTTTAAATTGGGAGAACGAGATCTGAGCGATCGCTTTACCATTCCTGAAAAATTATACGGTCGCCAAACGGAAGTAGAAACCCTACTCAAGGCCTTTGATCGCGTAGCGAACCCCCTTTCATCCCCCCTTACTAAGGGGGGACACAGGGGTGGCGAAATGATGCTAGTCGCCGGATTTTCAGGCATTGGAAAAACCGCCGTTGTTAACGAAGTCCACAAACCGATTGTCGGAGCGCGCGGCTATTTCATCAAAGGCAAATTCGACCAATTTAACCGCAATATTCCCTTCTCGGCTTTTGTGCAAGCATTTCGAGATTTAATGGGACAATTGCTGAGCGAAAGTGATGCTCAGTTGCAGGTTTGGAAAACGCAGATTCTGGAAGCTGTTGGGGAAAATGGACAAGTAATTATTGAAGTGATTCCCGAATTAGAACGGATTATTAGTCCTCAGCCGCCAGCGGTGGAACTGTCGGGAACATCTGCTCAGAATCGCTTCAACTTACTATTTCAAAAGTTTATCCAAGTTTTTACAACCCAAGAGCATCCTCTGGTAATATTTTTGGACGATTTGCAATGGGCCGATGCGGCATCTCTTAAGTTGCTGCAACTTTTGATGGTTGAATCTACAGCAGGCTACTTGTTAGTGATAGGTGCTTATCGGGATAACGAAGTGTTTGCAGCGCACCCGTTGATGCTGACTTTGGAAGCGATCGCCCAAAGCGACTCGATAGTTAATACAATTACGTTACAACCCCTGAGTCATGCCAGCCTGAATCAGTTGGTAGCGAATACGCTGAATTGCTCGACTGAATTAGCGCAACCACTCACGGATTTGGTATTTCAAAAAACCCAAGGTAATCCCTTTTTTGCCACCCAATTTCTGAAAGCTCTGCATCAAGATTGCCTCATTAACTTTGAGCCTCAATTAGGACATTGGCAATGCGATATCGCCAAAGTGCGATCGGCCGCATTGACCGATGATGTCGTGGAATTCATGGCGTTGCAGTTACAGAAACTACCAACAGCGACCCAAACTATCCTCCAACTAGCAGCTTGTATTGGCAACTCTTTTGATTTGTCTACTTTGGCGATCGTTTCAGAGCAAACAGAAGCCGAGGCTGCCACTCACCTATGGAAAGCCTTGCAACCAGGGCTGATTATACCCCAAAATGAAGTTTATAAGTTTTATTTGGGAACAGTTCAGACAACCGATACTACTCATGAATCAGTAATATATCGATTTTTACACGATCGGATTCAGCAAGCTGCCTATTCCCTGATTCCAGAATCACAAAAAAAAGCCACACATTTAAAAATTGGTCAGCTTTTGTTGACAAAAACACCTCAATCAACCCTGAAAGACCATATTTTTGATATTGTTAATCAGCTCAATATGGGTGTTGAAATAATAACAGATTCAGAGCAATTAAATCATCTCGTCTCACTAAATCTACTGGCAGGAAAAAAAGCCAAAGCTGCTACAGCCTATGCAGATGCTGCCAGATATTTAAATATTAGTTGGGCATTACTAGAATCTGATAGTTGGCAAAATCAGTACGATTTGACCCTGGCTGTTTGTCTTGAAACAGCAGAAGTAGAATATCTGAATGGTAACTTTGATCGGGTAGAAAAATTGGGTCAAATGATTTTATCCCAAGCTCTAAATTTACTCGATAGTCTCAAAATGTATGAGCTGCAAATTCAATCTTTTCAGTCACAAAGTATGATGATAAAAGCGATTGATACAGGTTTGGAAGCATTGCAAAAGTTGGGAATTAACATCGATGCCAGTATCGGCGATCGCGGGATGCCAGAATTACCACGATTTGAAGATTTAGACAAGATTCCAGAAATGACCGATCCGCAGCAACTCGCTACGTTGCGGATTCTCATGGCACTTTTTCCTTCCATTTATATTGCCAGATCCGAGATGGTTCGTCCCCTGATTTTAACGATAGTAAATTTTACCATTGAAGGTGGATATTCTGGATTATCCGCTTATGCTTATGTGCTCTATGGCACTATTCTCTCCGGATCGCCTGGAGGTATTGAGCAAGGATATCATGCTGGAAAATTAGCATTAAAGTTGTTAGAACAATTTCAAAATGCTGCACTTAAAGCCAGAATTTATAATTTATTTAATTGTACTATTCGATTGTGGAAAGAGCCAGCAAAAGCGACACTTAATGCTTTTATAGAAGGATGCCAAAGTGGTTTAGAAACTGGGGATTTGGAGTGGGCTAGTTATAACGCCATGCACTATTGTAAAAATCTATTTTTAACTGGAGAGAGACTAGAAATGGTTGAATCTAAACAAGCTCCTTACCTTGAATTGTTAATCAAAAATAAGCATGATTTTGCCTTGTATTACGCAAAAATATGGGCGCAATCTACCTTTAATTTACAAGGCAAATCGGCTGACAAGCTGCTATTGATTGGAGAGCATTTTGATGAAGTGTACTTCCTGCCACTTTGGCAAAATACGAACAATTATATGTCCTTATTTGCGCTAGGTGTTGCCAAAGCAAATATTTTATATTTATTTAAGGAATATGCGAGTGCTTTAGATTGTACTTTGCTGGCTGGCAAATACATACAAGCTGCGACCGGATTGATTGTGAGCAGTGTTTATAATTTTTATCACTCATTGATTCTGCTCGCCGTCTACCCTCAAGCTGAACCGAGCCAGCAGAAACAATATATGCTGGCGATCGAGAAGAATCAATTAAACCTCCGAGAATGGTCTGATTGTGCTCCGCAGAATTTTCTCCATAAGTATTTGTTGATTAAGGCAGAACAAGCACGAGTATTTGGGAATGTGCTTGAAGCAATAGAGTATTATGACCAAGCAATTCAAGGTGCAAAAGATACGGGATATCTTCAAGAAGAAGCCCTGGCTAACGAACTAGCGGCCGAGTTCTACCTCGGCTGGGGTAAAGAAAAATTTGCAGCAAGCTATCTACAAGAAGCCTACTATTGCTATTCCAATTGGGGAGCAAAATCAAAAATTGATGACTTAACAACACGCTATCCTCAGCTTTTGACTGCTATCTTGCAGAGGCCACAAAATCGATTAATCCTCAACGAAACCCTAATTTCAAACAGCAATCGCTCGTCTATTTCTCATCAAACTATCCCAAGCACTCATTCTAGCAGCAGTAGCATTTCTGAGTGTCTAGATTTTGCCAGCATCCTCAAAGCTTCCCAAGCTTTATCTCGTGAAATTCAACTGGAGCAATTGATTTCTACCTTAGTGAAAATCGTCATGGAAAATGCCGGAGCAGATAAATGCGATTTAATTTTACTAAAGGATGAGAATTTAGTTATAGAAGCCACGGCTGATTTAGGCGATCGAACGACAGATAATAATTTTTATGTAAGGCGAGAAATTCCTGTTCAATCAAGTAAAAACATCCCTCATTCTCTCATTAACTATGTCTCTCGCACTCAGGAAACTGTAGTCATTGATGATGCTGCTCAGAGTTATCTAGCCTCGAATGCTTATATTCAAAAGCAAAAGCCCAAAAGTTTATTGTGTACTCCGATCGTCAATAAAGGCAAATTAATTGGAATTCTTTATTTAGAAAATCGCTTAACCCAAGCGGTATTTACTCGCGATCGCCTGCAAGTGATCGAACTGCTGATGGCCCAAGCGGCGATCGCCTTAGAAAACGCTCAACTCTACAGCCAATTAGAGGATTATTCCTACACCCTAGAACAAAAGGTGGAAGAACGCACCCAGCAGTTACAAGAAAAAGCCACTCAACTCGAAGCCAGCCTCCAAAAACTTTACGCGACTCAATCCCAACTCATTCAAACAGAAAAAATGTCAAGTTTAGGACAGTTGGTTGCCGGAATTGCTCACGAAATCAACAATCCCGTTAACTTCATTCACGGCAATCTTAACCATGCCCATGAATATACTACATCTTTAATTGAGTTAATTGACTTATATCAAGAACTCTACCCACAAGCCCAACCAAAAATTCAAGCAAAAATCGACGAAATCGACCTAGAGTTTATCATTGAAGATTTACCGATGATCCTAGTTTCGATGACGACAGGAACCGAGCGCATTCGCCAAATAGTCGAATCTCTGCGGAACTTTTCTCGCCTTGATGAATCTGAAATTAAACCGATCGACATTCATTCAGGGATTGATAGCACTTTATTAATTTTGCAGCATCGACTCAAAGTTAGTGAAAAACATCAGGAAATCCAACTAATTAAAGACTACGGTCAAATTCCTTTAATCAACTGTTACGCATCGGCACTCAATCAGGTGTTTATGAATATTCTGAGTAATAGCATAGACGCTTTGCGACAACAGGAGAACGGAGCTAATTTTAAGAAAAATAAGAAAAAACTGACTCTGATGCTTCAGACTTCGGTCGATCGCGATCGCAATGCAGTGATTCGTATCGCAGACAATGGTATAGGGATAGAACCGTCGGCACTCAATAAGATATTTGAACCGTTTTTTACTACAAAACCTGTGGGGAAGGGTACGGGCTTAGGACTCTCAGTCAGCTATGCGATTATTGTCGAGAAGCATAGAGGAAAAATCGAGGTTAATTCAACGCTTGGAGAAGGAACAGAATTTACAATCGTCATTCCTCTTTACAAAAAAAGTTAGTAAATAATTTGGCGTTGCTGAGTTAGAATATGAACGGCTCAATATACAAAGCCCAAAATTATTATTTACAAAAATTCGGGATTTTTGTACGGTTACTTTTGAGTTCGTGTCCGGTCAATTGACCGATTTAATTCAGGTTCGCAGTGCGGACTTTAGTCCGCAGTCATCATTCGTATTCCTACTTTAGGGCTTGATGAATAAATTAGAAGCTATGACTGCCAAGGATTTCAAGATTTTTAAAGATAAAAAAGTGTAAGGTTATGACCTTTGTCGGCTCAAAATCCTTGGATTTCGGTGGAAAATTGTGGAGTAAATTTGGGAACCCATCTCCGAATCTCCCATTTTTCAAGCTGTTTGGCACCTAGATTCGATTTGTGGACTTTTTCAGTAAGCCCTAGATAAGACTAGGGTGAAAACCGCCTAAGAGTCAAACCTAGGCGTTAGCCCTGTTCTGGGTAGTTCTCTCCTAGTAAAAGTGTCACGAATCTGGAAATAGACGATCGCACAGGTTGGCTTGTGACCTAAATTACAGCGTTGCCATCAAAATCTGTATTAAAAAATATTAAATAGACTATATTTTTATCTAATTTAACTTTTGGGAAGGAATGCCGATATGTCCGCCGACGCAAAAACACATAACGATCGCGCCTTTATCCATCGTTTACCCCTACAAGCGTTACTCATAGTTCCGTTCGTGTTGCAAATCTTTGGCGCAGTGGGACTGACTGGCTATCTGTCGCTGCGAAATGGACAACGGGCGGTTAATGACGTAGCAACGCAGTTACGTAACGAAATTACGTTACGTGTTAATCAAAATTTACAAACTTATCTAAAAGCTCCACAGCAGGCAAACCAAATTAACCAAGATGCCATTAATGCTGGATGGCTCAAAACAACTTCCTTAAAAGACTGGCAGCGACACCTCTTCGCTCAAACTCAGGTATTTGATTCAATTGATTCCATTGGAATTCTCAACGAGGAACGAGAATTTATTACGGTATCTCGACACGAAGGCAATCGCCCCACTTTATTTATTTACGATCGATCGACTGATTTTGCATTTTCGACCTATAGCTTGGACGAAAAAGGCGATCGCATCACTTTGTTGAAGCGCACCGAAAATGTTGACTTCCGCCCTGAGCCTTGGTATCGGCAAGCTAAAAGCACAGATAAACCTTACTGGACGAATGTGATTAAACATAAAGATCAGCCAAAGCTGATCTTTCTGAATGTGCATCCTATATATAATCAAACTAAACAATTTCAAGGAATCCTGATCGCTAGACTAACCCTATCGACTGTCGGAGATTTTCTGCAAAAGCTCGATGTTGGTCAACAGGGGAGAATCTTCATCATTGAACGAACTGGTAAATTGCTTGCGACCTCAACTAATGAATCGCTGTTTCGCGATCGGCAAGGCAAACTAGAACGAGTTGCCGCAGCCGATAGCAATGACTTGCTTACAAAAACTGCCACCCAGTATTTAATTCGTAAATTTGGTAGTCTGAGTCAAATCAACTCCTCTCAAATCTTGGACTTCGATCTCAAAGGTGCTAGGCAGTTTGTGCAAGTTTCTCCATTTCAAGAAAAACCAGGGCTTGACTGGCTGACTGTGGTGGCAATCCCAGAATCAGAATTCATGGCACAAATCAATGCCAATACTCGTACTACCATCTTGCTGTGTATTGCCGCCTTACTATTAGCTATAACTTTAGGAATTTACACTTCTCGCTGGATTTCGCTTCCTATTTTCCGTTTTAGTCAAGCATCAAAAGCAATTGCCGAAGGCAACTTAGAACAAACAGTTCAACTCTCGAATGTCAGAGAGTTAAGAATATTAGCTCAATCATTTAATCGTATGTCTCAACAGTTGCGTGATTCATTTACAGCCCTTGAAAATACCAATCAAGAACTCGAATATCGAGTGGAAAAGCGCACAACTGAGTTACAAATGGCTAAGGAATCTGCCGATAACGCCAACCAAGCCAAAAGCGAATTTCTCGCCAACATGAGCCACGAACTCCGCACCCCCCTCAACGGCATTCTCGGCTATGCTCAGATCCTGCAACGCAGCGAATCCCTCACCTCCAAAGAGAATAACGGCGTTGACATCATTTACCAGTGCGGCTCCCACCTTCTCACCCTGATTAACGATATCCTTGACCTATCTAAAATCGAAGCCCGCAAATTAGAACTCTATCCCGCCTCATTCTACTTCCCTTCCTTTCTCCAAAGCGTTGTAGAAATCAACTCTATTCGGGCAGAACAAAAAGGAATTAGCTTCGACTTCCTTCCAGATGCCAACTTACCTATTGGAGTCATTGCCGATGAAAAGCGTTTGCGTCAGGTATTAGTTAACTTGTTGGGCAATGCCATTAAATTCACAGAACAGGGTAAAGTGACATTCAGAGTAGATATACTCGATATAATAGATGAGGGAAAGAAGACACATCTTCGCTTTACTATCGCAGATACCGGCGTAGGCATGACCCCCAAACAAGTCGAAAAAATATTCCTACCATTTGAACAGGTAGGTAATATCAATAAACAATCAGAAGGTACTGGATTAGGACTAGCAATTAGCCATAAAATTGTCTCCTTGATGGATAGTGAAATTCAGGTACAGAGCGTTGCAGGCGAAGGTAGCACCTTTTCCTTTGAGCTGAAATTGCCAGAAGCTAAGGATTGGGCGGAGTCTTTGTTGGTGGTGCAACAAGCGGCGATTGTCGGCTATGCAGGAGAACGGCGTAAAATTTTATTGATCGATGACCGCTGGGAAAATCGTTCGGTGTTGCTCAATCTTTTAGAACCGATTGGTTTTAAAATTATTGAAGCTAGCAACGGACTCGAAGGACTAGAACAAGTTTTACAGACAGCGCCAGATTTGATTATTACCGATTTGGCAATGCCCGTAATGGATGGGTTTGAATTTGTGAAGAAGTTGCGATCGCAACCAGAACTACAACATCACATCGTGCTGGTTTCTTCCGCCAGTGTCTTTGAGATCGATCGCCACAATAGTATTAAGGCAGGCGGCAATGATTTCTTGCCCAAACCCATCCAAGCTGAAACGTTGCTAGAACAAATACAAAAATATTTAAAGTTGGATTGGCTATACAAGGATCAAAAAGGCGATCGGCTAAATGAGTATGGTGTCGCTCAAGAAATTAAGCCACCGTCTCACGCCATCTTGACCCAACTTTCGGAACTGGCCAAAGTCGGCGATCTAGATGGAGTAATAGAAGTCGCCCAGCAAATCCCAGATGGGGATAATGTCGCTTTTGTCCGAGAAGTCATCCAGATTACTGAAGCGTTCGAGATCAAAAAACTGCGGGCATTTATTCAGCAATATCTCGCTTAATTAAAAGGAATATAAACTATGGTTGACTCAACCGATCCCTTTATTTTGATTGTAGATGACAATGCAACTAACTTGTCTGTCCTCTCCAAAACCTTAAAATCAGCAAATTACAAAGTTCGCATGGCAGTGGATGGCGAAGATGCCCTAGCTATGGTGTCTTATGCTCATCCAGAACTAATTTTACTCGATGTGCAAATGCCCAAAATGGATGGTTTTGAAGCCTGCCGCCGCCTCCAAGCAAACCCCGCCACTAAAGGTATCCCAGTAATTTTCATGACGGCTTTAACAGATACGGAGAATAAAATCGAAGGCTTGTCCTTGGGGGCGGTAGACTACATCACCAAACCTTTTGAAGCCCAAGAAGTATTAGCAAGGGTGAAAATTCACTGGCGCTTAAAGCAACTCACCGACACCTTAGAACAACGAGTGGCAGAACGTACTCATGACTTGCAGAATGCTCAATTGCAATTGGTGCAGCAAGAAAAACTCTCCACTCTGGGACAACTGGTGGCGGGGGTTGCCCACGAAATCAACAATCCCATTGCTTGTGTGATGGGTAATGTCAATGCTGTGGAAGATAGCATCAATGATTTATTTGGTTTAATTGATTTGTATCGCCGTCAATTTCCCCAACCAGGTGCAGAAATTACTGCGGAACTAGAGAAGATAGAGCTAGAATATTTGAGGGAAGATTTACCGAATTTAATCAGAGCCATGAAGGATGGAGGCGATCGCATTGTATCTATTAGTAAAAGCCTCTGCACTTTCTCCCGCGCCCACAGCAACCAAAAGCAGATTTTTAACCTCCATGAAGGGATCGATAGCACTATTCTAATTCTGCGCCATCGCCTCAAGGCAAATAATCTGCGTCCAGCCATTGAAGTGATTACTAACTACGGTGATGTGCCAGCGATTAATTGTTTTTCCGATCAATTAAATCAAGTGTTTATGAATATTATCGCTAACGCGATCGATGCTTTGGATGCAGGGTGCGTTGGACGAACCTTTGCGGAATTAGAAACCGAACCTAGGCGAATTATGATTTTTACTGAAATGTCGATCGACCTTTCAACCGTAGTAATTCGGATCGAAGATAACGGCCAGGGTATGTCGGATTCAGTAAAATTGCGGATATTTGACTACCTATTTACTACAAAAGAGGCTGGGAAAGGAACGGGATTGGGATTGGCGATCGCCCGTCAGATTGTGGAAGAAAAACATGGGGGTAAACTGAGTTGTATTTCGGCACTGGGAGAAGGAACTCAGTTTGTGATTGAGCTTTTCATTGAGTGAATATTATTGGTTATTGGTTATTGGTTATTGGTTATTGGTTATTGGTTATTTGTTATTTGTTAACCAATCACAAATAACAACTAACCAATGATATCCAATCCGGTAGCATCGGAATTAATATTACCTATATTCAGGACACGGCTTTGTTTTCTACCTATCATTTTGGTGCAACTGGAATTGAGCAATGAAAAATAAATAAGGTGACTAATAGAGCAATAGTTTACCTTGGATTAAGGCTTCTGGGGTTTAATTGGGCAAGTTATTTATTTTTCATTCCTGATATCATTAGTGCGAGCTTCTCACTCGCGACACGGATCGCGAGCGAGAAGCTCGTACTGACAATCCAAATATATAATTCCGATGCAACCGGAAATGATATGACTAATGACTATTGCAGCGGCAAAAATATGGTCATTACATCGCCTTTTTGCGGTCGCTGGCGTATTACTAATTTCCCGCCCGCTGCTCGAAATAAATTCTTAGTCACGCTCAAATTTAAACTCAAACTTCCAGTCTCCGGCTGCACCATCAACAAAGGCCCGATCGATCGCAAAGGAGCATTCGCTGAAGCTGCAAAAGTCGAGGTACTATTACCTTCAGGTAGGTGCTCAGATTCTAACTGCAACTTTAACTGATCGCCCGCCAAAGTCACTTCTACCTGAATGCGACTCCCCGAAGGCAAAGTTCGAGTAAAATTCTCAATCAAATTAGTTAAAACCTGATCCAACATTGTCGGATCGCTGACTACCGCCGGCAATTTTTGGGGTACAATAATTTCCAAAGTGTGGTTGCGCTGAATTGCTTGTTTTTGCCAGCGGGGAATGCTATTTTGCAGCACTTCACCGAGGGACATTGCTGTTAGCTGCATCCCAGAATTTTTAGCTTGCGACATTTCCAATTCCACGGCGCGGAAAATTAAACCGAAGCGGTCAATTTGAGCGGTACACTCAGCATCAATCATTTCCAAACGCTTCACCACCACCGGTTCGAGTTTGGGACGTTTAAGCAGCAGCCGAGTTAGGGTGCGAATGGTGGCCAAAGGAGTGCGGACTTCGTGGGCGATCGCCTGTAGCAATTCCACTTCTTTGGTAGCATGAGGCAGATGAGACTTACAATTGATATTTTCCCGCCCTTTGAAGCTATCATCAACTCTTTCATTTTTTCCCCTTGCCACATCGTCTTTTCCAAGGGGCAAATTATGCAGCAGCAAGCGGGTGAACTGCGCGACTGTTTGATAGTTTGGAGCTACAGGCAAAAACTGCTGGAATTGCGCGTCTAATTTCGTAGAATTATGAGTTAATTGGCTGACTGGCAAATTGATACCGCCGTCAGAATTGGCAAGCAAACAATCGCTTTCAGTCACCCTGCGCCGCAAAACTTCCCAAGCTTTGGCGGCGATTTGCGGGTCGAAAGAAAATAGAAAAGCCGGAATTCCCGCCGAATTTTCACCCAAAACCATTACCAGACTAAAAGTAGCAGTTAAAACCAAACAAAACTGCTCGTTTGCTAAAGGATCGCCGATCGCCAAAGCTAAAGCCGGGGCCGCCTCCGGTACAGATATTTGCTCCTCCGCCGCCGGTAGCAAAGCTAAAGTTTGTCTAGCACGAAAAGACCACAAACCTGCATCGTTGTCGGGAATACTGGTAAAAATCCAATTAGCAAAACCGGAAACGACAGCGGGCTCTGTCAAAACCGAAGACGGCCCGGACAAAACCAATCCCTGACAAGAATTGGAATTTGGGGAGAGACAGTGTTTTTGCCGATCGAGCATTTGATTCAAAGTTGCGATCGCCCCGTACCATTCGCGCTCAGCCTTCTGTCTAGCAGCCGCACGACTCCCAGGACACTTCGGGCGGCCGTTTTGGGCGATCGACCGGCGATCGGGACTGAGGTCATTTTCAGAGCCAGAGGAGGCTAAAATTTCGCTGATTGTTGGTAGAAAGTAAGTATTCACAGTAGTTATAAGCCCACCTTCACAGACGTGAAGAATGAAGTATTTATTTATAGGAATGTTTAGGAGCGAGAATTTAAGCAGCAGTAGGACGGAAACAACCAGCCTAATTTCTTGCGTCTTGCCCCTAACCCACAGGATATCTATATTTGTCAACTAACGATATTGGCAGAACCGTACCAATAAGTCGCAATCTCCGCGCAAGGAGTGGATATTTTGCACCAACAAGCCCGATCGCCCTAACAAAAGTGCAAAATGGATGCAGTCAAACACCCTGCTTTCCTTATGCCCACCTCGATCGCCGACTCAAAAAATCTGCTGTCAGACTTAATGGCACGCTACCGCAACCAAGTAGATTATCTAGCAATTCGACTCGAAGAAGCCGAAGGAACCGACATCCTGCTGCGGGGCGAAAAAATTGAAACCCTCAGCGAAGGAATCTCAATTGGAGGCCAAGTCAGAGCTTGTCACAAAGGCGGCTGGGGCTTTGCCAGTTTCAACCGACTTTCCACCCTCGCCGAAAGAATCGAAGAAGCCATCGCCGCGGCCAAACTGATCGGCGAAGAAGAAACAATTCTCGCGCCAGTAACGCCCGTACAGGACACTTGCTTCCTGCCGCTGACAGGAACAGACCCCCGTCTGGTGCCCTTAATTGACAAAAAGCAATTGTGCGATCGCTACGCCGCAATTCTCCGCAGCATAGACCCCCGCATCGCCACCATCTCCGTGCGCTACGGCGACAGCACCCAGCGCATCATCCTCGCCACCTCCGAAGGCACCATGCTCGAACAAGGTTGGGCAGACATGGAAATGCGCTTTGCCGCCACAGCCCGCAGCGGGGAAACCGTACAAACAGGCCGGGAAACCACCGGTTCCCGCAAAGCTTACGAAGATTTAATGGAACTTGAAACCCAAGTTCGCAGCGCCGCCCAGCGCGCCGTAGATTCCCTAGCCTTACCCCCCGTCCAAGGCAACACCTACACCGTCGTCATCGACCCAATTTTGACCGGATTGTTCGTCCACGAAGCCTTCGGACACCTTTCCGAAGCCGACATGGCCTACGAAAACCCCGATATTTTGGAAGTGATGACCCTCGGCCGCCAATTCGGCCCGAAAAACTTGCAAATTTTCGACGGTGCCGCGCCGGAGGGACACCGAGGCAGCTATTACTACGACGATGAAGGCACTCCGGCGACTACTACTCAGTTAATTAAAGACGGCGCATTAGTCGGGCGGCTGCACTCGCGGGAAACAGCGGGTAAGTTGGGAGAAAAGCCTACCGGTAACGCTCGCTGTTTGAATTATCATTATCCGCCGATCGTCCGCATGACTAATACTTGGATCGAAAGAGGCGATACGCCGGTGCCGGACTTATTTTCTGGGATCAAAGAAGGAGTTTATGCACGCAATTGGCAGGGCGGGATGACTAACGGCGAAATGTTTACTTTTGGCGCTGGGGAAGCTTGGATGATTCGCAATGGCGAATTGGCCGAACCTGTGCGGGATGTGACTCTTTCGGGTAATGTTTTCAGCACTTTAGCCGATATTGAGGCGATCGGCGACGATTTTTACTGGGATGAATCCGGCGGCTGCGGCAAAGGAGGACAAAGCGGTTTACCCGTGGGCTGCGGCGGCCCGAGTTTGCGGATTCGCGATGTGGTTGTGGGCGGCGAAGCTGCCCCAGAGTAAAGCATCAAAATAAAAAATCAAGGTAAAGCCGAAGATTCCTACCCGCGCTTTACCTTAATTTTTTTTTGGGGCAAAAACATTCTTTTTTTGACGGTTTATCTGCCGCTGCCCCGTTCGGGCAAGGTATCTTTGTCGGTATCTGCATGAAAGCTTTGAGTGTCGAATCGAGGGGTGATAATTTCCGAAGCAGAGCTGTCTTGAGATAAAAAGGTCGATCGAGCTTCTAAGCTTTGAGCGTTAACTGCAGTGGCGCTCAGTAACAGGCTTGACATCATAATGGAAGAGTAAACGCGCATCATAAAATTGGGTGTTTGTATTTTCCATTTCTTGATACGCAGCTTGTACTCTGATATCAGGTAAAAAAATCAAATTGTGGCGAGATTATCAGTTCGTAATTGACAGCACCTGGGATTGTTTTGAGTTTTCGTCAAAAGGGGGTAAAACCCCTCATTCAACTCGCTGATGCGCTCGTAAGTTCGAGTTTTCGTCCAATTGCTCGATCGCAAAATTATTCAACGTTTGGTTTTTTTTAAATCCTCTTGAAACAAGCAAACAAACACCGCAAATTGTAACTTTTTGCGAATCTTCAGATTAAGTTCATAATTTATTGATAAAGAATTTTTCGGCAACAATGGGTCACGATTAATAACCGGTAAAGCTGATTGCATAAATTTTTGATCGCGAAACCGCAGATATCAGGCAGATAAATACAGATAAACGCAGATAAATTTATTTTGTAGCAGATGCCTAAATCTCAAATATCAAATCTTTAATCGACTCAGTTGTTTGTCTACCTGCACGAACAGCGAGTCGAGGGTTGAGGAGTTATCCAAAACAACATCGGCTTGTTGGCACTTTTGAGCTAGCGGCATCTGAGCGCGAATCCGGGCATTCGCCCGATCGCAATTCAAGCCATCTCGCTGCATTAACCGTTCTAACTGCACTTCGGGCGAACAGTACACCACCCAAATTTCGGTACACAAATCTGTCATGTTAGCTTCAAACAACAGCGGCACTGCCAAAACTACTGTCAATGTATTTGGTGATACCGGATTATGTGAAGCAATGCAGTTTTGAGTTGCTTCCACAAATCGGCGGCGTACATAAGGGTGAATCTGTTGTTCCAACCACTGCCGTTCGGCTGCGTTACAAAAAATAATATTTCCTAACTCTGGCCGATTTAAATTGCCGTCGGAAAACAAAATACTAGCGCCGTATCGTTCTACAATAGAGTCAAGTATTGGCGAACCGGGTTGCACGGCTTCGCGGGCATAAATATCGGCATCTAAAATCGGAAATCCACAGGCATCTGCCAGATAATTAGATATAGCGGTTTTTCCGGTGGCGATGCCCCCTGTCAAACCGATCGCGCGGACAACTCGATCGCTCATAATTTTCTCTTTGTTTAAACAAAACTGTGTGTTTCGACACTTGGTCTATGTGTTTGCTATGTTGGTGACACAAT
The DNA here is from genome assembly GCF_963890365.1 of Tychonema sp. LEGE 07196. NCBI lineage: Bacteria > Bacillati > Cyanobacteriota > Cyanophyceae > Oscillatoriales > Microcoleaceae > Tychonema > Tychonema sp. LEGE 07196. The sequence continues at coordinate 88,733 of NZ_CAWPRX010000085.1, forward strand.
CAAAATTAGACTTAAATTTAGAAATTTGCGATCGAGAGCTAGCGTTAGGAAGTGTCAGCATTGGGGTGCGATCGACTCTTTATTAGCTAAAATCTCCATTTTTAACTCGAATTTAAGTCTAGATCGAGGCAAACCTATGAATGCTCAACGTGCTGTGCGATCGATTCTGGCAGCAATTCCCCTTGCTGGATTTTTGATATTAGATTTTTTGCCTAACCTGGTTTTCCTCAAAGAAAACAGCAGGGGATGGACGATTGTAGCAATTTATCCCCAATCTCAAATTGCTGCTGCAGAGTCGATCGTTCCAGCAGCAGAGGGCACCGGCACCGCCATCACCGCAAAACCGGGCGCTCGCTACGACATTACAGGCGGCACAGCCTCGCGAGACGGAGCAAATCTGTTCCACAGTTTTACTCGATTCGGTTTGAATTCTGGCGAGACAGCCAATTTTATCTCCAATCCAACCATTAAAAATATCCTCGGCCGCGTTGTCGGCGGCGACGCTTCGTTAATTAACGGTTTAATTCAAGTTAGCGGCGGCAATTCTAACTTGTACCTGATGAACCCCGCAGGGATTATTTTCGGAACCAATGCCCGACTCGACGTGTCCGGGTCTTTTTTTGCTACCACCGCTAGCGGTATCGGTTTTGACAGCGGCTGGTTCAACGGCACCGGGGCGAACGACTACGCGGCCCTCGTCGGAGAGCCTAATACTTTTGCTTTTGGCGCGCAGTCGGGGAGTATTGTCAATGCCGGCGATTTGGCTGTCGGAAGCAGGCAAAATTTGACTTTGCTGGGCGGTACTGTCATCAGTACCGGGAAACTTTCAGCCCCCGGCGGTCAAATTACTGTGGCGGCCGTCCCTGGCGAAAATCGCGTGCGGTTGAGTCAAAACGGGCTTTTGCTGAGTTTAGAATTTACTCCGGGTGCGGGAGTGTCGGGTGCGAAAACTTTGCCTTTTTCTCCCCTGAGTTTGCCTCGACTGCTTTCGGGGCAAGGTGTTGCTGAGGCTACGGGTATAACTGTGAACGATCGCGGTGAAGTCGTGCTGACGGGCGGCCAAACAGTGCCTGCAATGGCTGGAACTGCGCTGGTATCGGGTGCTGCGGACGTGTCTGCGGGGGGGGGCGCGGGAGGCAGTATCAGCGTGTTGGGCGACAAGGTAGGGCTATTGGGAGCGAAGATTGATGCTTCGGGGGCCGACGGCGGCGGAACGGTACGGATCGGGGGAGATTACCGGGGCGAGGGAACTGTGCCGAATGCGACGATGACTTATGTGGATGGCAAAAGTTCGATCGCCGCCAACGCCACAGACTCCGGTAACGGCGGCAGAGTTTTTGTCTGGGCGGACAACACTGCAGCATTTTTGGGCAGCATCAGCGCGACGGGCGTTTCTGCAACTGGCGGCAGCGGCGGTACCGGCGGGTTTGTGGAAGTTTCGGGCAAGCAAAGATTGATTTTTGACGGTAAAGTCGATACTTCCGGCACAAATGGTTTGGGGACTTTGCTGCTAGATCCGGAGAATATTTTAATTACAGATTCCGAAGCAGCGGCGGGTGATGCGGAAATTATTGCTAACAATAATATTTTGGCAGGAACTCCACCGGGACAGTTAAATAATTCCGATGCTTCGCTGACAATTTCTACCAGAGCTTTGGAAAGTCTGTCGGGGACGGCAAATGTGGTTCTGGAAGCGCTCAACGATATTAAAATTGCTGATTTGGCGGACGGTAAGTTGAGCTTTGCGGCCACTACTGGTTCGGTGACATTCACGGCAGATGCCGATCGCAGCGGTGCGGGTGCTTTTTCGATGAATCCTAGAGATACAATTAGCACGGCTGGCGGTGCGATCGCCCTGGAGGGAAGTCAAATTACGGCGGGCAATTTGTCGAGCAACGGCGGAAATATTAGTTTAACAAGTCCGGGAACAACGGTTGCTAACAATATTTCGGCATCTAATTCTAGCAGCGGTACTAGCGGAAATATTTTGCTGGAAGGCCAGAATGTCACAGTCCAAAAAGTTGATGCTAGCGGCTCTAAATCTGCGGCAAATGTAACTTTGACGGCTAGGAACGTTCTGGGAGTGAGCTTCGTCGCAGGGGGTTCGGGAAATATTACTTTGACTGGTAATGAAATTAATTTGACTGGTGGCAATAATTCGATCGGCGGTACTGGCTTTTTGGTAATGCAGCCTTGGAATCCCGGTCAAAATATTGCGATCGGCGGTTCTGGAGATGTCGGTACTAATATTTATTTGAATCTGACAGCAAAGGACCTCGGAAGTTTGGAAAACGGGTTTGCTGGAATTACGATCGGTCGCAGCAACGGTATCGGTGCGATTTTGATTGCTAACGATTTCACATTTTATGACCCGCTAATTATTCAATCGCCGGCGGGTTTGGGAACAATTGCTACTACAAATTCTTTGACTGGGGCTGACGATGCCTCAATTACTCTGAAAGCTGACGGCAATATTCGCATCGGAAATATCACTACCAACAATCAAGAAATTCGCATCGCCAGCACGACGGGGAATGTGACAACCGGTCAGCTACGCACGGGAACTCCCCCCAGCATCAGCACTTCTGTCAATTCTTCCAAGCTGCCGCGCACGTCGGCTGGTGATGTGAGCGTTACGGCAGAGGGTACGGTGACTGCAGGCTCGATCGACACTAAGGGCGATATAGGGGGTAACGTGACGCTGACGGGCGCTGCGGGAGTGACAGCAGGGGCGATCGAAGCTGGCGGTTCCCAAACAGGGGGAAATATTACTCTGACAGGTAATGAAATTGATTTGACGGGCGGTAAGAATTCGATCGCCAGCAACGGCAATTTGGTGCTGCAACCGTCCGATCCGGCTCAGAATATTACTATTGCCGGTGCTGCTGAGACTGAGGCTTTGGACTTGACTGCTGCAAAATTGAACTCGCTGCGGAACGGGTTTACTTCCGTAGCGATCGGCCGTGCTGACGGTAGCGGCACGATCACTATTGTTCCGCCCACAACAGCACCAAATTCAACAAATTCTACACCAGTCCCGGCGGTGACATTTCAAGACTCGACGACGATCCGATCGCCTTTTGGCACCGGCGCGATCGCGGGAACGGGTGCGATCGCCGGTACTGATAACGCCACAATTTCTCTGATCGCAGGTACTGTCGCTGTCGGAGACGTTACCTCGAATGGGGGGATTAATATCACTAGCAGTCAGGGTAGCTTAACTGCTGGTGTTGTTTCATCTCGATCGGCGAACGGGGCGGGGGGCGATATCAACATCCGCAGCGCCGGTGGGGTAGCAGCGGGCAATGTCAATGCTTTCGGTGCCAAAAACGGCGGCAATATCTCGATCGCCGCACCCGGCCAGATCGTGACGGGGGCACTCAATTCGAGTTCGGAGTCGGGAAGTGCCGGCTCGATCGAGATTAACGGGCTCAAAGATGTTGAAGTTGCTTCGATCAAAGCTCGCGGCAATACCGGCGGCGATGTTGCAATCGATGCGGGAGGAGTGTTTCGGGCGGCGGGAACTGGAACGACTGCCGATCGCCCATCGAGCGTTAGCATTTCTACAGACGGGCAGGTGCGATCGGGTTCGCTGACGTTGTTGCAAAGTGCTTGCCGCTCAGGAAACTGCAAGACGACGACTGTGGCGGCGGGAAACTCGAAGCCGACGACTGGGGAATTGTCAACTGGGACACCGCTGGCGATCGTGCCGAGTCCGGCAGAAACTACCACTGTGGAACTGAAAACTACAGGCACTTCTCAACAAATTGTCGTTCAGCCCCCCTCCGCGTCTGGGCCCAAGAGCAGTACCGCAAATGTCTCGCCAGAACCTGCTGCTGGGTCTATTGAGGTGCTGCCGAACGAAACTGACTCCCCCTCCTCATCCTCTCCTGTACTGCTGTCGTCGCGGGTGTTAAATGCCGATGGGGCCGCGCCTGCGGCAACAGGAAACGGCAGCGCGGCGACAGCACAGAAGCCCGCGAGTGGTGGAAATATAGAAAGTATCGGAAATGTGAGGGTTCCTGAGATTTCTCGATCGAGTGCGATGCAAATAAGTCCGATCGATGCTGTGCAGCAAAGGGATAGAATTCAGGGCCAGGAATTTGAGCGTTATTTTGGTGGCAATATCGCTCAAAAGTCGGTCACGCCGCAAAGTATCCGAGAGACTCTCAGCAGTGTCGATCGCTTGACAGGGGTTAAGCCGGCGATTGTTTATGTGTGGGCGCAACAGGGATATTTAGAACTTATGTTATTTTTGCCCGATGGCAAAAGTGTTTTTAAAACCGTGTCTGTAAGCCGCGAGACTGTGTTGGAAGTTGCCAAAGAATTCACTAATGCTGTGAGAACTCCTCGGAGATTGAATACTGCTGATTATAAGGCACCAGCCCAGGAACTTTATCAGTGGTTAATTGCACCGCTGCAACCGGAATTGGAGGCTAACAAAATTGACACTTTGGTGTTTTCGATGGATGCCGGTTTGCGAACTTTGCCTTTGGCTGCTCTTTTTGACGGCAAACAGTTTTTGGTAGAAAAGTACAGTTTGGGGCTGATTCCCAGTTTGAGTTTGACTGATACTCGTTATGCCGATGTTAGGGGTTCGGAAGTTTTGGCGATGGGTGCGTCGAAATTTCCGGCCAAATACGATCAAAATCCTCTGCCGGCTGTGCCGTTGGAAATATCGACAATTGTGGGCAAGATTTGGCCTGGTTCGTCTTTTCTGAATGAAGCTTTTACTCTGGCAAATTTGAAGGAAAAGCGCAATAAACCGCAATACAAAATTATTCATTTAGCGACTCACGGCGATTTTCAGCCCGGGGGGGCAGAAAATTCTTACATTCAGTTTTGGGATACTAAGTTGCGGTTGAATCAGTTGAATCAGTTGAAGTTATCGAACCCGCAGGTGGAGTTGTTGGTTTTGAGTGCGTGTACTACGGCGGTGGGTGACGAACAGGCTGAGTTGGGGTTTGCGGGGTTGGCGGTGCACGCTGGGGTAAAATCGGCTCTGGCGAGTTTGTGGTATGTGTCAGATGCGGGTACTTTGGGGCTGATGACTGAGTTTTACCAGCAGTTGCGTACTGCGCCGATTAAGGCTGAGGCTTTGCGTCAAGCGCAGTTGGCGATGCTGCGGGGAGAAGTGCGCCTGCAGGATGGTTATTTGGTGCGATCGGGCAACAATCAAGCTCTGCCTTTGCCGCCGGAGTTGGCCGCCAGGGGCGATCGTAATTTGTCGCATCCCTATTATTGGGCTGCTTTTACCATGATCGGTTCGCCTTGGTAATCGCGAAGGAAGAGGGAAGAAGGAAGAAGGAAGAAGGAAGTTCGGCAACGAGCAATGTACGGGATGTAACGGATGTAAGTCCGTCGGAAGAGGGAAGAGGGAAGAGGGAAGAAAGGAAAATGGTGCGATCGCGCAAACTGACTAATGATACCAATTTCAGTTGCACTCATACATGATGTTAACAGTCAACAGTTAACAGTTAACAGTCAACAGTCAACAGTGAATTTACTATTCCGATTAAGAGAGGATTTGATATGACTAATGATATCAAATCCGCTCGCACTATCAATGATTAAAATATATAATTCCGATGCTATCTGAGGAGTCTGCAGGCAACAGTTAGAGCGAAAAAATCCGCGCGTTTAAGGTGTAAATTATAATACAAATATAATTTGTAACTGATTAATAGCAAACGGGGCGGTGTCCTATTTTGCCGTTATGATGTGGTGCGAAAGTTTGTTGACACTCACTCGGCCTGAAGGCACGAGGATTCTTGAAGAATTTATACTTCAATATCCCTATTTCTAGGGTTCCCAAACTCCCCACGTTTGCTCAATCGAGCGTGAGGATATCTTTTGGGCGTTTAGGCACTAATGCCAGGTTTCGCGGAGTCCCCGCGTACCAAATTCAAAGCCCGAAAGCGAATAGTTTTTGCAGCACCAATATCAGCGTGTTCGTGATACCCGCATTCGGTACAAATGAACTTTTCGCCATCTCGATTATACTTGTCTTTATGACCGCAATTCCGGCATTCTTGGCTGGAGTATTTGGGATTAACTTTGATTACAACCTTTCCTTGCTTTGCAGCGAGATACTCGATATTCAGAATTAATTCGCCCCAGCTAGCATCGGAGATAGAGCGGTTTAGACCTTTTTTCCTTGACTGTCCATTCTTAAGAAATCCACCTGTTTTCTCATCAACTTTTACTCGACATCGACGCATCATACCGGAGATATTTAAGTCCTCCAAAGC
>NZ_CAWPRX010000086.1:0-11571 GCF_963890365.1 Tychonema sp. LEGE 07196
GCCAGAAACAGGGACAGCGCTGTGATATTCTATCTTGTTTGTATCCCCTTTGGGGGATGAATGTTTCGGGCGGGCGATCGTCCGAATCTTGGGGCGGCTGCAAAAACCGGGTCATGGGCCAGTTTCCCCAACCGTCCGGGATGCGTAAAAAATTCTTACAAAACCCACAACCTAAAAATCAATTTTTGTCAAGGTTTCCTCTTGGTAAGTAAACAGAAATATACAAGTGTTTAAAATCACATTCTGCGATATAATTGTTAAAAGCTCGTAGCATCCTCAACTCCGATCCTAAACTATGAACACAACAGAAAAATCTAAACTCTCCAACGAAAAAACCTTGGAGGCAATGAAGAATTTCTCCGAAACCTACGCCAAGCGCACCGGAACTTACTTTTGTTCCGAGCCTTCTGTCACTGCTGTCGTCATAGAAGGACTAGCAAAGCACAAAGATGAACTAGGTGCTCCCCTATGCCCTTGTCGCCATTACGAAGATAAAGAAGCCGAAGTAAAAGCCGCCTACTGGAACTGTCCTTGCATTCCCATGCGCGAGCGCAAAGAGTGTCATTGTATGTTATTTCTGACTCCCGATAACGATTTTGCTGGAACTAATCAGGAAATTGGTATGGATCAGATTCAAGCTGTCAGAGAAACTATGTAATCGGTTAAGTAGGCGGTCGTAAATTGATAGCAGTTTTGACAACAGGTCGTAATTTTTCCTATTTTTAAGACTTAGCTATTTACAAAACCGATCGCCACTCTACGCTCTAGAGTATTCCTCACTTAGGATATCTACAAGTATTGTAGATTTTAGATTGTAGATTTTAAATTGAGGATTGATGGATTATTAATACATAGATTAATAGATTGTCAATACCTCATTTTTTAGAGAAGGCTGTATCCCAATTCAAAATTTCCAATCTCAAATAAATGACAGAGGAAATGCCGGACGAATTTTGGCAAAGTATCGAACAGTTTAACAGCCAAGACTTTTACGCTTGTCACGATACTTTAGAGGCTTTGTGGATGGAAGCGGGCGAGCCGGAAAAAAAGTTTTATCAGGGAATTTTGCAAATTGCTGTAGGGCTTTATCACTTAAGCAATCAAAACTGGCGCGGTGCAGTAATCTTGCTCGGAGAAGGAATAAATAAACTCAGTTATTATCAACCGAGTTATGGAGGAGTTGCTGTTGAAGAATTGTTGGGAGAAAGTGCTAAACTATTGAGCACTTTGCAGGAAGCCGGCCCGGAAGCAGTAGCTAATTTTTTACCGTTGTTCGCAGGTACAGAAGTTGCAGGCTTGCAATTGCCGTACATTTTGAAACATCAGACGCAGGGTTGACACTTCTTCAAACGATCTGCGTACATCTGCTTTGCATCTGCGGTTGACTATCAATCCAAGATTTATGCAACAAGTTGATTGACTAAAAGTCATACCAAGGACTGAAGTCCGAACGATAAAACCGCAGCCAGAGGACAGAAGCCCTCTCGATAAAACTATAAATCAGCCAAACACCTCGTGAAAATGGCTATTGTCTTGCTAGGATAATTGGTTGATGCTTTCGGGCAGGTCGATCGACCTGACGAGAATATTTCTGGCCGTTAAGATAAAATACCTAACTAAATCGGGTGTGGTGGATTTAATCTCCATAGAGACAAATCAGGGGTTGGAAAAAGCCCTTCCAGCAATTTCACAAATTTTGAGGCTTGCAAGCTATGATGCCCTCCGCTAAACTACTTAATTCGCACATATTCAAAGGATTGTCGCTGCTGTTGCCCCTGACTCTGGCCGGCGCGATTGTCTCTCCCACCTATTCCCAAACCGCGCAGCCCCGAACCCTTTCCGTGCGATCGGACATTCAAGAAGCCGACTCCAAAACCGGCATCGTGACAGCCCGCGGCAACGTCCAAATCAACTATCCAGCCCGCCAAATCCAAGCAACAGCAGCTCAAGCTCAATACTTCAGCCGCGAACGCCGGATCATCCTCAGCGGCGACGTTTACGTATTGCAGCAGGGCAACAGCCTGCGCGGCGAAACCGTGACATACTTGATCGATGAAGGCAGGTTTATTGCCCTCCCAGACAATCCAGGACAGGTAGAATCAGTCTATCTCGTTGCTCCCGAACAAGATGCAGCAGCCCAAAATACGATCGGCCCCAAACCGCCCGCCAGTCCAACAGCACCCAAGTAACAGCCCTCCCCACAGCAGCAAAATTTATCACCAAAAACATCAATTGTTGCATAGCTACTTCGGACAATAATTTTTACCGAAACTCTTGTGGAACGGGCATCCTGCCTGTTCCGGGATCGGAGTTTAAATGCGCGACACCTGAAAGCTGAGAATAAATGCAAAATTTAGTCTTGAAAAAAGTAAAAACCTGAAGATTGTCAAATATCCACTTGAGGGGCGATCGCACCAACCAGCAGTCAAAAATAACTTAACTGCCGAATAAATCCACCTAATTAAACGTAAAATTAGGTATCGCTCACAGGCTGGATATGTACTTATTTTTCCTTCTTTTAACCCTCCGAGCGAAGCTCTTATAGCCTCCGGCCTGATGACTAATGACTAATGACTAATGACTAATGACTAATGACTGATGACTGATGACTGATGACTAATGACTGCTAAGAGGGCGGGCACGGGGGCACCGCCCCTACCGACTAATGACTAATGACTAATGACTTCTAATAATTTGCCTCGGCAAGTATGAAAATTGTACTCGAAAATATTCACAAATCCTACGGAAAACGCAATGTAGTTAGTCGCGTCAACCTTTCCGTAGCCCAAGGAGAAATCGTAGGACTGCTCGGCCCCAACGGTGCCGGGAAAACCACAACATTTTACATAGCAACCGGATTAGAAAAACCCAATCAAGGGACTGTTTGGCTCAACGATTTAGACATCACTAAAATGCCCATGCACCAACGAGCGCATTTGGGAATTGGCTATCTCGCTCAAGAAGCCAGCATTTTTCGCAACATGAGCGTGCGCGACAACATTTTGTTAGTCCTAGAACAAACTCAAGTGCCTCGTGGGGAATGGAAAGATCGAGTCGATTTCCTGTTGGAAGAATTTCGCTTACAAAACATAGCATCCAGTTTGGGAATTCAAGTTTCGGGGGGAGAAAGGCGGCGGACTGAACTGGCGAGAGCATTAGCCGCTGGGCGAGACGGGCCGATGTTCCTATTTTTAGACGAACCGTTTGCAGGCGTAGATCCGATCGCCGTAGACGAAATTCAAACGATAATCGCCAAACTGCGCGATCGTAAAATCGGCATCCTGATCACCGATCACAACGTCCGAGAAACCCTCGAAATTACCGATCGAGCCTACATCATGCGAGACGGTCAAATATTAGCCTCCGGCGCTGAAGAAGAACTCTACAGCAACCCCTTAGTCCGGCAATATTACCTAGGCGACAGCTTCGTGCGGTAGTCTTGTATAGCAACCGCCAAAGGCGCACCAGACAGATTCAGCAGGGGCGGCTTCGCCTAGATATATACCGGTTCTCAAGCTTGGTGAGGTATGCCGGCTCCCACTCCTGCCTATGCCCTATGCCCTAGGCCCACGAGAGCACCTCATCTTTGTGAGAAAGGCTATATAGATCCCAGCCCAGATATCTATAAACCAGCCCTTCCACAACCATAAAAACACAATACAGAAATTTAAAATTGATAATTTAAATTGTAGCTTGAAGAGCCACAGCAAAAACGCCAAACTATGAAAATAGCACTCTCCAAATCCTTCACTCCCCTCAACTTGCTGCCAAGAATCTCAGTAATGGACTGGTACATTACCAAAGAATTAATCGGCCCGTTTCTATTTGGAGTCGGACTTTTTACATCCGTCGCCGTCACAGTTGGAGCCTTATTTGAATTAGTCCGCAGAGTAACAGAATCCGGCCTCCCCTACAGCGCCGCCCTAGAAATTTTTCTGCTGCAAATTCCCTACTTCGTAGTATTAGCTTTCCCAATGTCAATGCTGCTAGCAACCTTAATGGCCTACAGCCGACTCTCCAGCGACAGCGAACTCATCGCCCTCCGCAGTTGCGGAGTTAGCGTTTACCGACTGGTAATGCCCGCAGTCATTATGAGTTTAATTGTTGCCGGCTTCACCTTTGCTTTGCAAGAGTTAGTCGTACCAGCCGCCAGCTACAGAGCAACTGTAACTTTAGACAGAGCCCTGAAGCGAGAAAAACCAACATTTCAAGATCGAAATATTATCTACACAGAATTTCGTAAACCCGAAAAAGGCGGCGAAGAAACCCTGTCCCGCTTTTTTTATGCTGAACAGTTTGACGGCAAGCAAATGAAAGGTTTAACAATTATCGATCGCTCCACCCCAGGCCTCAATCAAATCGTTTCTTCAGAATCAGCTACTTGGAATCCTTCAGAAAACACCTGGGATTTTTACAACGGAACCGCTTATCTTGTCGCTCCTGACGGCTCTTACCGGAATATAGTTAGATTTCAACACCAGCAGTTACAACTCCCCCGCACGCCCTTAGATTTAGCAGCCAGAGTGCGAGATTTCAAGGAAATGAATATTGCTCAAGCTTTAGAGCGTTTAGAAATCCTTAAAAACAGCGGCGATGTACCGCAAATTCGCAAACTCAAGGTGCGAATTCAAGAAAAATATGCTTTTCCTTTCGTGTGCTTGGTATTTGGTTTAGTGGGAGCAGCTTTGGGAACTCAACCGCGCCGTTCCGGCAGAGGAACGAGTTTTGGGATTAGTGTAGTTGTAATTTTTACTTACTATGTATTTTCTTTCATCACCAGTTCTATGGGCGTAAAAGCTGCTTTGACTCCGATTCTTTCGGCTTGGCTGCCCATAGCCTTTGGCTTTGGAATCGGCGGATTGTTGTTGGTACGAGCCGCCTCTAGGTAATTTATCTCAAATTAGTCATTAGTCAGTAGTCATTAGTCAGTAGTCATTAGTTAGTAGTTATTAAGCTGTTTTGCATTTAAATTTTATGTAAAAAACAATAAAAATATTGTGGGGTATCCTGCCCGCCCTGAATATGCAATTTAAAAGCGCTAAAGCTTAGGATCGAAAACTTAATAACTTAAGCACTTCCTACAGTCCTCTCTTCTGTAAGTTGCCTTCCTCAAAGGAGGCAGAGCGAAAGTAACGAGCAATCACTTAAGTTATTAAATTTTTATTTTTTAGTCATCAGTTATATCAATTCCTCTCTTCATCGTCCTGTATTCATTTCTCTCTGACCTCTCTGTGTTCTCTGTGTTCTAGTCAGGTTAAATCATTCCGATGCAACCGGAAACGATATTAGTAGTCATTGGGAATTGGGAATTGGAAATTGGGCCGCAAAGCATTGTTTTTTTCCGATTTTATTTGTGAATGGCCACCAATAACCAATAACCAATAACCAACAACTAATAACCAACAACTAATAACCAATAACCAATAACCAATAACCAATAACCAATAACCAATAACTTTAAGGATTAGCAAAAGTATTGATTTCGCCGCCGCCAATATAGCGTCCCGGTGTCAGCGATCGGGGTGTAGAAAAAGGTTGCGGTTGAATTTGCTGCCCCTGATTATTGTTGTTTTGAGGAACAGCTCCAAAATTAGGCTGACCAGGTAAGTTAAGCTGATTTGATTGAGCTGGTTGAAATTCAGAATTCGCTGAATTGGGAGAGACTTGGGGGTTAATTATTTTACTTTCCCCGATCGCACTTGGAAAAGAGGATTGACGGACATTGGGAAGTAGCGGTATGGGCCCTGGTACGACTGCTGGAAGTGCAGCGGGTTGAACTTCCGGTGCTACACCGGAGCCATATAAATTAGTTTGATAGGGATTTTTTGGCATCGCTACAGTTGCAGGCGCAGTATTAATTTCCCCGAGGCTGGGTACTCTGGAATTTAACCGGGCAGATGATTCAGGGGTTGTAGCTGTTGGGTTTAAGAATTGTGGAGATTCGCCGATTGTATTTGTTTGAATCGCAACTGAGGGAAGTGCTGCGGGAACATTGACAGGATTTGCTCTCCCTTGAGCTGTAGCGGCCGCTGGGAGCAAATTTGCCGGATTTGCCGGAGACTCGCTCGAAGCCGGTCGATCGAGCAATTGAGCCGAGGAAGCCGTGTTTTCAGTAGAAGTCGCCGTTGCCGAAGTTTTAGTGGCGAGGTATTTTTGCATAGCTGCTTGCAACGGACTCAAAGCCAGGGGCGCGTCGTTTTGTTTGCCGGAATTAGCACCGCTCGACTGCTGCGATAAAGTGCTTGTCGCTGTACCAGCAGACTCAGGAAAGCCGATCGTTTTTATCCCTGAAACGATCGCCCCACTACCAGATAAACCCAAAGCTGATGCGGCGTTTGAACTTGGCAAGCTGGAATTTGGCGGATTATTGTTTTGGAATCCGGCATCAGGATTTGCTAAATTTGGCAAAATCAACAATCGGCTCGTTGCTTGCTGCTGCATGGCTGAAGATGGCTGGGACTTTTCCGATCCACCAGCGTTAATTTCGTTGAATAAACCTTGGCCTTTGACTACTGATGAATTTAATAAATTCAATTCAGAATTAGACTGATTGAACTGATTGATTAGCACCGGCAAGCTGTCGATTTCAGCAGCAATGGCGCTATCTTCAGCAGACAATCCGGGTAGCGAAGCTTGATTGTTTGAGGCTGCTACTTCTTCGCCATCTATGCTCAACCTTTCTGGATGTACGGAGACTTCCCAGATAAATAATCCGCCCGCACAGAGTACGGCTAACGGAGCCCAAACCGCTGGTTGCGTCCAGTGGCGCAACCGGGCTATCAGATAGCGGACAGATGTAGGGAATCGCTTAAAGCTTGACATAGTTTTGCTTTCATCCTGTGCGGACTTAAAACTATTTTTCCTAGTCTACCACAGGAATCTTGATGATTTTTGCTTTTTGGGGGTGCGATCGAGCTTGCGATCGCAAGTTGCTACAGACATAGAACCCATTTGACATCTTTGAGTTTTTGGGTTGGGTGACGAGAAATATAGAGAGAAACTGGTTTCTGAGATTTACGCTCATGGCGAGAAACCGGGTATTCTTGGAGTTTTTGGTTGGGTGACGAGAAATATAGAGAGAAACCCGGTTTCTGAGATTTACGCAGAATAGATATCAAATGGGTTCTATATGCCACAAGAATACAAAGCCCGCTAAGAATGATAAAATCCGACTTGATGCGGTGTTGAGGCTTCCAAGCGTGGCGGCCGATCGACCCGATCGCAAAATTTCAAAGCAAAATTGGCAATTGCCGATCGCCACACGCAGAAGACAGTTAAAAGGAAATAAATGCAAAAAATAGTAGAAGTATTAGAAAATCGAGAAGAACTCATAGAGCGCTCCCTCGCGGTTGTCCTGTCGAAAATGGCAGCAGCCATCGCAGAACGCGGACTTTGTACGATCGCCTTAGCGGGCGGAAGCACACCAGAACCGCTCTACAGATCGATCGCCAGCCAAGACCTGCCTTGGGACAAAATTCACGTTTTCTGGGGTGACGAACGCTACGTTCCCGCAGAACACCAGGACAGCAATCAAAAAATGGCGCGCCTCGCGTGGCTCGATCGCACAAACATCCCCGCCAGCAACATCCACCCGATGCCCACAGGCTCCGGCGACCCCGCAGCCGATGCCTCAGCACACCAAACTCAATTGCAGCAGTTTTTCAAAATATCCGACGGCGAGTTTCCCGCTTTCGACATCATCCTGCTGGGCATAGGAGACGACGCCCACACAGCCTCTCTATTTCCCGGCACTCCAGCCTTGCAAGTTCGGGACAGCTTAGTAACTGTCGGTAACAAAGACGGTGAACCCCGCATCACCTTTACAGTCCCCTTAATCAACCGCGCCCGCTGCGTCATCTTCATAGTCGCAGGAGCCAGCAAACAACCCGCCCTAGCTCAAATCTTTGCCCCCGCAGCCGACCCCATGACCTATCCGGCCAGACTCGTTCAACCAGAGGGCGAACTTTGGTGGCTGCTCGATGCCGCCGCCGGTGTTGCCCTAAAATAGCCCGGAAAGCTTGCGCCGCCGCAGTACAGTCAGCACATCGCTAACTCGATTTTGCCCCTCACCGCCAACGTCGCGGCGCTGACTCAGTTGCTAGTATTGGCTAAGCAGTATAAGAATTGTGGCGGTTAAAGTTAAAATTTGACCATATACCTAGTATTTTTTATGAGGCTGATTTGAAAATCTGGCCGATAGCAAGGAGAAATCGATGATTGTCTGTCCCAATTGCAATCACCAGAACCCCGACGGGGCCAGCCAGTGCGAGGCTTGCTACACGCCTTTACCCGTTACCGCAAGTTGCTCGAACTGCGGTGCAGCGGTTCAGACAGATGCAGCATTTTGCGGTCAGTGCGGCTTTAACTTGCGTCCGGGTTCCACAGTTCCAGAAGAAGTTGAGGTGACAGTACCGTCAGCCTCGACGGTGGAGCCTACAGTGGTATCGCCGCCGGTGCCGGATTTAGCGCCCACCGCACCCATGATGGCAAGGGAACCTTTAGTTACGGCAAATAAGGCACTCGACACCGAACCCCTGACGGCAGCGGAACCTTTTGTCACCCCAAATCTGGGGCCGAACTTAGAAAAAATACCCGCCAGTATTCCTACAATTCCAGATCCGCCGCCTTTACTCTCGGTTCCTGTTACAACTGAATCGGCGGCAACTGCAGTAAATACTTCTCCCCCGGTTCCCGCCCCACAGCCAGCGGGTGTGGCTAAAACTCAACTGCAACAGCAGTCGGCGCGCCTGATACACGTTCAGACAAATACGCCGATAGAATTGCCTCACAGTCTTTCTGTGGTTCACATAGGCAAGCCAAATGACTTAGTGCCCCCGGATATTGATGTTTCTGGATTTGCTAATTCTGAGATTGTTTCTCGGGTACACGCAAATCTCCGGGTGGAGGGAGATGCTTGCTACCTAGAAGATGTAGGCAGTTCTAACGGCACTTACGTTAACAATACTCCTCTGCCAAAGGGAAACCGACACCGGTTGCGAGCGGGAGACCGCATCTCTCTGGGGAAAGGAGACCTGGTTACGTTTCTATTTCAAATCTCTTAGATCGAGTTTGGATTGGGCGATCGAAAGTCTAAAATCTAAAATCGCATCTTGAGGCGCTCTACCAAAACTCAATGCTGCCAATGTGATTAAGCTGACCTTGCTACATCCACTCCAGTCTATACCCGTCCGCAGTTGGATCTTTGAAGACGAGCAGGTCGTCCGGATCGGGCGCTCGAACGAAAACCACGTCGTTCTTTTTAGCGCTGTGGTTTCTCGTCGCCACATCGAATTGCGGCGCAGCGGCATCAGTTGGGAACTGATCAATTTAGGTACCAACGGCACTTACCTCGATGGTAAGCCGATCGCCAAGGTTCCTGTTGTAGACGGTCTGATCGTTCACTTGGCTCGATCGGGTCCGAAAATTCAAATCAATGTCGATCCAAATCAGCCCTCTGTCGAGTTAGGAGTTCCTAGCGTCAAGCCAAGGGATGTTAAGGCAATTCACGCTCCCTCCTTGGACGCGCCCCTGAGCACGATTCCTCTTCGCGACCAAAAAGAAGTTGGCACTTCTAGGGAAGAGGATGACTTAACGGAGGCAGAAAAAACTCCAAATTATTTGGAAGAAGATTATTAAATCAGTATCTTTGGCTACAGCTCAAAAATGACTGCAAACCCCCGATACTGCTGAGGGTCGATCCCAAAATTTTAGACGCTGGTTCCTACTGCGGTGATTCCTCTGACGGGCCAAAAACCTAAAATCTTAAATCGACGCTTCGACCGACATTTTTTCTCGTAGCCACTCAGGAGTTTATTTATGAGTAGATCGCAACAACAGATTGTTAAGCGCAGCGAACTGCTAAACCGCCGCACGATCGACCGCAGAACTGCCGAAGAGGTCGGCAGGGTAGACAAGCTTTGGCTCGATTCTCACTCCCAGCGGGCGATCGGCTTTACTTGCAAGTCGGGACTTTTGGGGAACAAAAAAACCTGGTTCGCTTGGGCGCAAGTTGATGCTGTGGGCGAAAATGTTTTTGTCACTATTAACCCGGAACTCCCGGAATTACATCAGCCGGAACAAGCTGTTTGTCCGATCGGGCGATCGGTGCTCACGGACGCAGGAAATAAGGCAGGTACGGTGGTTGACTACCTATTTGATGTCACGACTGGTTCTGTTACCGATTACCTGTTTAAATCGAGCGGCTGGCGCGGCGTTTTAGACGGGATTTACCTGTTCCCGGTTGGGGCGATTTCGTCGATGGGCAGCAAACGGGCGATCGTTTCAGAGGCTGCTGTGTCGGAACCCGTACAGTACGCTGAGGGATTACACAAAAAAGTCGGTCTGGTAGCAGAGTTTTTACACGAAGATTACGACCAAACTCTCCTAAATGTGGCAGAGGTGAAGCGGGGCGCTCAAAATCTGGCGGAAAAACTCCAAGATAAAGCTCTAGAAGTCAGGGATGCAGCTCAAGAAAAAGTAGCAGAGTTGAAGCGACAAAGGCAGGAATCTGTATCGCCACCGCCGACACCGGAGCCCCCAGAGTCGGATCTCTGAAGTGCGGCCAGAGGGCCGAGGCGACTAATTACCGATCGTATTTTTAGGGGCGACGCGCCCCCGCAAGGTCGATCGGTATTTTTGGTGTGGGATATTGAGGCTTTGGATACCAGGAATTCCAGTGCTGCTCAAAGCATTGTATTCTATTGGTATTGAATTAATAAGGAAAATGTTAGCAACTCGAAAAGACCTATGTTGTTTGATACAGCAAACTATTATTTTATCTAGAAACTCCGGCATAAATAAGTGCTTAACTTCTGTAGGGCGAGAAAGTCGCCACCCACTGACCACTTTTTTGAGAATCAATTTTTTGGCGGTTTTATCCGAAAAAATCGATATTGAAGCATATTCGTTTGTATTTGGTGGCGGGGTGTCAAAATATCTGTGATTACCTTAACTCTGCTACATCCTATCCAGTCTGTCGCGGTTCAGAAGTGGTGTTTTGAATCCGCTTCGGTGGTTCGGATCGGTCGATCGAACGACAATGATGTAATTATTTACAGTGCTGTGGTTTCCCGCCACCACGTTGAGCTGTGGAATCACGCCAATGGCTGGGAAATTATTAATTTTGGTGCTAACGGTACTTATGTAGATGATAAACCGATCGCTCAGGTGTCAGTCGCCGACGGGATGACTATTCGCTTGGGCAATTCCGGGCCCAAAATCCGAATTCGGGTAGGGGCGACTAATTTGGAAGCGGATACAGTTACCAGCCCGCCAGAGCGTGAATTTATCGGCCAAAAAGACGCAGCTTCACAAGACCAATCGACTGCTTGGTCTATCGGTTTAGGAGTCGTTGAAGAGGATCGAGAAGGAGCACAGACTTACATCGATCTTGACTGATCCGCCGTTATTTAGCCCACAAAATCCCATAAAACTCTGGGTGTACTACAGCCTGTGTCAAAAAGGTGAGGAGTTGAGATTTTAGATACTTCGGTTTACTTCGGCTTGCTTAGGCTGCGCGAGGGTACAAGTTTTAGATTTTAGATTGGGGAATTGGGGGATTGGGGGATTGGG